>JAFYPT010000095.1 GCA_017547425.1 Ruminiclostridium sp. | reverse complement strand
TAGGGGCGGATTCCATATCCGCCCGGGGCAAGGGAGCCTGCCGATATACTTGACAAAAAAGACCGCCGAGTTCGGCGGTCTTTTCGTTTATCCAATTTGACTTACCAAAGCCCCATGACTCTCTGCATCAGCAGGCTCACGCAGGTGATGCCCACCCAGCAGGAGGCGCCCAGGATCAGAGGGGTACCACCGGACTTAATGAGCTTCACGATGTTGGTGTTCAGGCCGATGGCCGCCATAGCCAGGACGATGAGGAACTTACTCAGGGTCTTGAAAGGGGCGAAGAATCCGGGGTCTACCCCCAGGGACACCGCCACGGTGGTGATAATGGAAGCCCCGATGAAGTACAGGATGAAGAAGGGGAAGATGGACTTCATGTTCACCTTCTGGCCCGACTCCTTTCCCTCTTTTCGGGCCCGAATCATGGCCAGCACTAGGACGATGGGGATGATGGCCAGGGTGCGGGTCAGCTTGACGGTGACCGCCTTGTCCAGGGTCTGGGTGCCCAGGCCCCACATGCTGTCCCAGGTGGAAGCGGCGGCGGTGACCGAAGAGGTGTCGTTGATGGCCGTGCCGGCGAAGATGCCAAAGGCCTCCCCGGAGAGGGTGTCAAAGCCAATGGCAGCGCCCAGGGGCGGGAAAATAATAGCCGCCAGGACGTTGAAGAAGAAGATCACCGAGATGGCCTGGGCCACTTCCTCGTCGTCCGCCCCGATGACCGGGGCGGTGGCCGCCACAGCGGAACCGCCGCAGATGGAGGAACCCACGCCGATGAGGGTGGAGATGTTGCTGGGCAGGTGCATGGTCTTGTGGAGGACCCAGGCGATGATCAGGGAGGTGGCGATGGTGCAGACGATGATGGGCAGGGACTGCTTGCCGGTCTCCAGGATGACACCCAGGTTCAGGCCGAAGCCCAGGAGGATGACCGCCCACTGAAGAATTTTTTTAGAGGTAAACTTGATACCGGCGGCCAGGTTGGTCTTGTCCTTGATGGGGATGGTCACCAGCATGCCCAGCAGGATGGAGAGGATGGGGCCGCCGATGATGGGGAAGGCCTGACCCAGGAGCCAGGCGGGGATGGCGATGGCCAGGCAGAGAGCCAGCCCTTTGCCGTTGGTGCTTAAAAATTTCATGGGATTTGTCTCTTTCTGGGTTACCACTTGTTCTCGACTTTTTCTGCAAAACCCATCAGGTCTTTGACTTCCAGCTTGGTGCCGTCGTCCAGAATGGCGGTGCCGGTGAACTTGCCAAAGACCTGGTTCTGGTCGGATTTCAGAATCTTAAAGTCGGTGTTGGAGGCCCGGTTCATCACGGGTACGAAGTCCATCTCGAAGCGGCCATCGTCGCTGGTAAATTTCCAGGGCTTCAGGTAGTCCTCTTTACCGTTCTTTTTCTTGGGGATGTGGAAGGTCACCTGGCTGAGCTTATGGGCCTTGCCCTGGTAGAAGAGCATATTTTCGCTGGCGGCAGAGGTGTCGCCGAAGCCATAGCCGATGTTGAAGCCGAAGTCCACGCCGTCCACCAGGCCGGAGGCAGAACCCCAGTACCAGGTGTTGTGATAGGTCCAGACCCCACGGCCCCAGTCCAGCACGCCGAAGGAGTCCTCGGGCTGGAAGGTGTAGGTGTCGGAACCGATGGTCACCTGACCGCTGGCCCGCATGCAGTTGATCTTCTGGTTGTAGTAGAAGTGGCCTGCCTTCTCAAAGGGGGTACAGATGACCATGGACTCTTCCGGCTCCTGGGTCAGGGTGATTTTGATGTCAATGGCCTGGCCGTCCTTGAAGTCCTCCATGTGGGCGAAGAGCTTTCGGCAGCCCTCTTCCACCTGGAAGACCATTCGGTAGCCCTTGCCGGTGATGGCAGTGACACCCTTGGCAGAGGTGGGGGGCAGGTTGGTCTTGCCCATGGGCATCACCCGCATGGGACTCTTGGTGATCTCCCAGGGCTTTTCCCCGAAGGACAGGAAGGAGACGGAGTCCAGGCCCATATAGCTGTTGTCGGCGATGGTCAGGGCCACACCGAAGGAGTCGTTTCCAATGTAGTAGTAATCCCATTCCTTCAGGCGGGCGAAGCCTCCCTTGACCTTGGAGCGGTCGTAGACGGGCAGGAGCTTCTTGGCAAAGCCTGCCTGGGTCAGGTTGCCCTTGCTGTCCAGCAGGGGAATGGCAGTGGTGATCTCGTGCTGCATAACAAATGGTCCTTTCTTATACCTTGGTGCGCAGAAAACGGCGCTGGTACTTGATCTTGGCGTATTCCGTAATTTGCTTCATGTATACCACGTCGTAGAGTCCGCCCACAGCCCCCACCAGAGGGATACCCTGGAGGAACTTCATGTACAGCAGTTCCTTGGACAGGGCACCGGCGGTCTCTTTGATTTGGTCGTCCTTGTTGTAGTTGGGAGGGAGCGTGTTCTCCCGAAGGTATCGGTTTACCTCGGCGTTGACTGCGTCTAAGGTGCTGCCGTGGGAGACCGCCCCCTGGATGAGCCGGAGGATGAAGTACTGCTCCTCCTCCGTGTCGTAGTGGAAGCCGTACCCCAGGGCAATCTCATATACCGTCCGCAGGATCATACCGGTGAACACCGG
>JAFYPT010000094.1 GCA_017547425.1 Ruminiclostridium sp. | reverse complement strand
CGTCTACTCCGGCCGGAAGGTCAAGTCCGCCGCCGACTTCGCCAGCGGCGGCAGCAAGGCCGGGGCCTGGATTGTCTGCGGTGCCATCATGGGCACCCTGGTCAGTGGTCAGGCCACCATCGGCACTGCCCAGCTGGCCTTTTCTTACGGCCTGTCTGCTTGGTGGTTTACCCTTGGTTCGGGCATTGGCTGCCTGATTTTGGCCTTGGGTTTTGCAACTTCCTACCGGGAGAGCGGCTGTTCCACCCTTCTGCAGATCGTCTCCAGGGAGTATGGAAGACACGCGGAGCGGCTGGGCAGTATCTTCTGTTCCATCGGAATCTTTATCAGCGTGGTGGCTCAAGTCCTTTCGGCCACTGCTCTGCTCATCACCATCACCCCCATGGGTCATCTGGCTGCTGCCGTCTTCTCCATCGCCCTCATGGCGGTGTACGTCATCTTTGGCGGCATGTGGGGGGCCGGACTGGGTGGTGTGGCGAAACTGATTTTGCTGTATGCTGCCTCCATCCTGGGCGGCGTCCTGGTCTTTGGTCTGTCCGGAGGACTGGGGGGACTCATGGACAGCTTACGGACCCTTCTGGAAGGGACTGGTCTGGGTGCTGTCAACGGCCTCACCGACGAGGTGGGCATCGGAGAACGGTACACCTCTTTGGTGGCCCGTGGTGTCTCTAAGGACATTGGCTCCTGCCTGTCCCTTCTTCTGGGTGTTCTTTCCACCCAGACCTACGCCCAGGCCATCTGGTCGGGCAAGACCCATCGGGCGGCAAAAAAAGGCGCTCTTTTAAGTGCCTTTCTCATCCCGCCCATCGGCATTGCCTGCATTCTTATTGGCCTGTACATGCGAGGTCAGTGCATCACCGCCGACGAGATCGCTGCCCTCACAGCGGCAGGCCAGGCCATCCCCGAGGGGCTCATCCGCCTGGAGTCTACCTCCCAGGTCTTCCCCATGTTCGTGGTGAATTTTATGCCAGATCTGGTGGGCGGCATCGTCCTGGGCACCCTGTTCATCACCGTGGTTGGCGGAGGCTCCGGCCTGGCCCTGGGCATGGCTTCCATCCTGGTCACCGATATCTTCCAGCCCAAGTGGCCTCGGATCAAGGAGTCCGGCAAGACCCTGCTGGTCTCCCGGTCTACCATCATGGTCATCCTGGTGATCGCCGCCGGTGTGGCTGTGTTGGTTCCCGGTGCCATGATCAACGACTTTGGTTTCCTGTCCATGGGCCTGCGGGGGGCCGTGGTCTTCCTGCCTATGTGCGGCGGCCTGTGGCTCAAGGGAAAGATCTCCAGCCGATACGCCCTGGCCTCCATCATCGCCGGACCCATTGCGGTTCTGGCGGGTAAGTTCCTGGTTCCCTTCGATCCCCTCTTCCTGGGTATGGCGGTCTGTCTGGTCATCATGGCGGCCGGTCTGGTTCGGGGAAAGGAGGCATCTTGATGCTGGGCGCCCTGTTTGGAGATATCATAGGCTCCGTCTATGAATGGAATAATTATAAGGGGAAGGATTTCCCCCTCCTGCAGCCTGCTTGCCGCATGACCGACGACAGTGTTATGACGGCGGCGGTGGCTTCTGCCCTCCTCCTCAGGGGAGGAGAGGACGCCTTTGATGCAATTCTGGTCCGGGAGATGCAGTCCCTGGGCCGAAAATACCCCAGGGCCGGGTACGGGGCTCGTTTTGAGAAGTGGCTCCAGACCCGGGATCCCAAGCCCTACTACAGCTTCGGCAACGGCAGCGGCATGCGGGTGTCCCCGGTGGCTTGGGCGGCCCACTCCCTGGAGGAGTGTCTTGCCCTGGGGGAAGCCTCTGCCCGAGTCACCCACGACCACCCCGATGGCATCGCAGGCGCCCGGGTGGTGGCGGGGGCTGTGTATCTGGCCCGAACCGGGGCAGGGAAGGAGGCCGTCCGGTCCTTTGTGGAGGGGTATTACCCCTTGAACTTCACTCTGGATCAGATTCGGGCCGACTACTCCTTCGATGTCTCCTGCGCCGGGAGCGTTCCCCAGGCCATGGAGGCTTTTCTGGAGAGCGAGAGCTTTGAGGATGCCATCCGAAACGCCATCTCCATCGGGGGAGACAGCGACACCATCGCCTGCATGACCGGGGCGGTGGCCGAAGCATTTTACGGGGTTCCGGACCAGATCAAGGCTCAGGTTCTGCCCTTTGTCACCGGGGAGGTCCGGGCCATTTTTGACCGATTTTCCGAACGCTATCTGGGAGGATGAACCATGAAGAACACCACACTGTGCTATATCCAGCGGGAGGGGCAGTACCTCATGCTCCACCGGGTGAAAAAGAAAAACGATGTGAACCAGGACAAGTGGGTGGGCATCGGCGGAAAGTTTGAGGACAAGGAGAGCCCCGAGGACTGCCTCCTGCGGGAGGTCTTTGAGGAGACCGGCCTGACCCTCACCCGCTACGCTTACCGGGGCCTGGTGACCTTTGTCTCCGACCTGTGGGAGACCGAATACATGCACCTCTTCACCGCCGACGAATTCCAGGGGACCATTGGCCCCTGCGACGAGGGCAACCTGGAGTGGGTGGACAAGGACAAGGTGAAGGACCTGCCCATCTGGGTGGGGGACAAGATATTCCTGGACCTTCTGACCCAGGAGGTCCCCTTCTTCTCTTTGAAACTGGCCTATGAGGGGGAGACCCTGGTCCAGGCGGTGCTGAATGGTGAGCCGATCTCTACCGAAGTTTGACTTGGCCCCCTCATCCGTCATGGCTTCGCCATGCCACCTTCCCCCAAGGGGGAAGGCTATAGCCAAAGGCTTCTCCCTAGGGGAGAAGCTGTCTGCGAAGCAGACTGCTGAGGGGGAACCTGCCGATCAATAAAGAAAACCCGCCCATTGGGCGGGTTTTCTTCTGTCTTATAAAAGCTCCTTGATCTGAGACTCCCCATACACGGTGACACCGAGTTCTTTCAGGGCCTTGGCGGTGAGGCCGTCCCCCTCCACCAGGGTCTTGGAAAAAGTTCCGTCGTAGACCTGCCCGCTGCCGCAGGAGGGACTTCTCTCTTTCAGCAGGGCGGCGGTACAGCCGGTCATCTGGGCCAGCCGGGCCACTTCGGCAGCTCCTCGGGTAAATTCCGCAGTCACATCCCGCCCTTCCCGGTTCACCACCCGGTCCCCTGCGATTTCTGCCGGGACCCGTGGGGTGGGCAGACCACCGAAAATTTCGGCACAGACCGGGATACAGGTGTGCTTTTTCATGAGGGCCTCCAGCTGAGGAAGTTCGTTGCTCTTGCCATCGTATCGGCAGCCCACCCCCATAAGGCAGGCACTGACCAGGAGTTTCATGGCCTTACTTCAGCCCTTCCCAGTCGGCTTCCTTGAAGCCCACCAGGACGGTGTTGTCGGTGACCACCAGGGGACGCTTTACCAGCATGCCGTCAGAGGCCAGCAGGGCGAACTGCTCCTCCTCGGGCATGTCCTTGAGTTTCTTGGACAGCTCCATGGAGCGGTAGAGCTGGCCGCTGGTGTTGAAGAACTTCTTCAGGGGCAGACCGCTCCGGGCGTGCCAGGCCTTCAGCTCTTCCAGGGTGGGGTTCTCCTCTTTGATATCACGGAAGGTGTAGCCCACCTGGTTTTCGTCCAGCCACTTCTGGGCTTTCTTGCAGGTGGTGCAGCGGGGATAGCAGACAAACAGCATGGGTGTTTCCTCCTTGATGTTGATGTTATGCCTTTATCATAAAGGAGGGAAGGGAGAATTGCAATCCCTTTCCCTTCGTGATAAAATAATACCATCTATGGAAAGGGGGAAAGCCCCGTGAAGAAAAAACTCATTGCTCTGGTCTGCGTCCTGGCCCTGGTCCTGCCCTTACTGCCGGGACAAGCTTCGGCTTCCGGACTGTTTTTCCTGGGCCTGAACGACACCCTGGCCCCCCAGTCATCCCAGACCACCCCCATCCTGTCCGGGGGTGTGTCCTATGTCCCGGCCAATGCCTTCAGCAGCCGGGTCACCGGGGTGAACTTCGGGGTCTACTACGGCTTTACCGAGAACGGAGAGGTCATTTTCTATGATCTCTCCGGAAGAAATATGACCTTCAACCCAGCCGCGGGCACGGCCACCACCGAGGGGAGCGAGACTCCCTTTGCCGCACGGACCATTGTCCGGGGCGGGCTCTATTATGTGCCTGCCAACATGGTCTGCCAGCACTTTGGCCTGTCCTGTACTTACACCACTACTGAGTACGGCCCACTTCTGCGCATCAAGGACAGCAAGGCCGTCCTGGGAGATGCCCTGTTCATCAACGCCACCGCATCCATGATGCGGAGCCGATACAATGCCTATCAGGCCAGTCTGGCACCCACCCCGGCGGAACCGGAAAAACCCGCCCCCAAGTTTTCCATGTACCTGGGGGTCCGGGGAGCAGCCGGCGCCGACATGACCGCTCTCTTTAACGGTTTGGCCAATGTTCAGGCCTCTGCTCTGGTATTTTTCCCGGCGGAGTCCGTAACCGATTGCGCCGATCAGATCCGACAGGCGGCCGGTCGGGGCCACCGGGTGGGGCTGATTCCCGCCGGAGAAACCCCTGAAGCCCGGTTGGCAAGTGTGGAGCAGGGAGCCAGACTGGTGGAGAAAATCATTCGCCAGGAGGTCTGGTTTGTTCTGGGCAATGACCAGGCTCTTGCTGATGCCGGGTATCTGTGCTGGTCGGCTGGTTTTAACGTGGCGGCTTCGGGTACGGCCACCCAGATCTATGACAGCATCGTGAAGTATGGGGATGGCAAAAAATCTGTCCGGATCCTGCTGGACGGACGGGCCAGCGGCGCCAACCTGGCCTCTGCCCTCCGGGAACTCTCCCTGGACGGGGACACCTTCCTGACACCCCGGGAGACCAGGTATTAAATGAAATATCTGCACAGAAACACCTGCCTTTGGGTAGGTGTTTCTTGTTGTTCTGACGAAAATCCGCTTTTGGCGAGAAAATTGCAAAAAAGACTTGCAATATCTCAGGGGTGTGTTATGATGTTAGTGCTTTAGTACGATAGAGTATTGAACCGACTCTACCAATTCAAACTAGGAGTGTTAAAATTATGAAGAAGTATCTTGCTCTGATCCTGGCTCTGGCCATGAGCTGCTCCCTGCTGACCGCTTGCGGCGGCGGCGAATCCGCACCTGCAGAAGACACCACCGAAGAGACCGCTCTGGTTTACGCTGTTGAGGCTGGCTCCGCCGGCGAAGCAGTGGCTGCTGAGAACGGCTTTGAGTACAATTCCGTTGCTTCCCAGGCTGACGCTCTGATGGAAGTTGCATCCGGCACCTCCGACGCCGCTATCATCGACCTGCTGATGGCAGGCGCTATGATCGGCGAAGGCACCAGCTATCCCGACATGATCACCGGCGACGAGCTGACCACCGAAGAGTACGGCGCAGGCTGCCGCCTGGAGTCCGACCTGACTGCTTACATCAACTGGGTCATGGCTGAGGCTTACGCTGACGGCACCATGCAGGCCATCGCTGAGACCTACGGCGTCCAGGCTGCTCTGGTGGAGCAGGCTGCCATGGAAGAGCCCGAGATTGCTGCTGACGGCGACCTGGCTTACATCATCGAAAAGGGCGTTCTGGTCGTTGGCATCACCGACTTCGCTCCCATGGACTACAAGGACGAGAACGGCGAGTGGATCGGCTTCGACGCTGACATGGCTCGACTGGTCGCTGAGAAGCTGGGCGTTGAGATCCAGTTCGTGGAGATCGACTGGGACACCAAGATCATGGAGCTGGATTCCAAGAGCATCGACGTGGTCTGGAACGGCATGACCCTGACCGCAGAGGTCACCGCAGCTATGAACTGCACCAACGCTTACTGCAACAACGCACAGGTCGTTGTTCTGCCCGCTGCTGAATAATTCGCATCCTGAGACAATTGTCTTTCCTACTTAGAAACAAGTCAAAGGCAGAGAGTTTTGCTCTCTGCCTTTGACTGGCGTATAGAGACATTGAGAGAAACACACACGAGGAGTATCCACCATGCTTTGGAACGTTACAACCACCCTGCTCGGCGGTCTTGGCACCACCGTTGAGATCTTCTTTCTGACCCTGCTGTTTGCCCTGCCCCTGGGTCTCATCATCGCCTTCGGCACCATGACCAAGTTCACTCCCATCCGCTGGCTGTGCAACACCCTGGTCTGGGTGGTCCGAGGCACCCCCTTGATGCTGCAGCTCATCGGATTCTTCTACATCCCCGGCATCCTGGGTCTCCACATCTGGCCCGGCGGTGACCCTGGCCGCATGATGGCTACCGTGGTGGCCTTCTCCCTGAACTATGCCTGCTACTTCTCCGTCATCTATCGCGGCGGTATTCAGGGTGTGCCTGTGGGCCAGAGAGAGGCCGGCGAGGTCCTGGGCATGACCAAGAGCCAGATTTTCTTTAAGATCACCCTCATGCAGATGATCAAGCGCATCGTGCCCCCCATGTCCAATGAGATCATCACCCTGGTCAAGGATACCTCCCTGGCCCGTATCATCGCCGTCTACGAGCTGACTTTCACCGGCTTCTCCTTCATGAAGTCCGCCGGTCTGGTCTGGCCTCTGTTCTACACCGGCGTGTTCTACCTGCTCTTCGTGGGTGTTCTGACTGTTTTCTTCAACTACTTAGAGCGCAAGCTCGACTACTTCAGATAAGGAGGGATCGACATGACCATCTTAGAAGCCAAGCACATCGAAAAGCATTTCGGTTCCACCCGTGTCCTGGAGGACATCAGCTT
>JAFYPT010000093.1 GCA_017547425.1 Ruminiclostridium sp. | reverse complement strand
TTTTAAGGACATGGTGGGCGTGTTTATGATCATCACCTGCGCCTTTGCACTCCGGGACATCAACAGTGCTCTAGGTATGCCCGAATACGTCATCGGTGCGGCCAAGGCGGCCCTGAGCCCCCAGCTCCTTCCCGTGGCGGCCTTCCTGATCGTCACCGCCCTGGGTGTGGCAGCTGGCAATTTCTGGGGCATCTGCGCCATCTCTTTCCCGGTCATCATCCCCATCGCTGTGGCCCTGGGGGGCAATGTGCTGCTGACGGCCGGCGCCATCATTTCCGCCACTGCTGCGGCCTCTCATATCTGCTTCTTCGGCTCTGAGGCCACCCTGACCTGCTCTGCCACCCAGATCGAAAACGTTCAGTACGCTAAGACCTGTATCCCCATGCTGATGGTCCCTGTTATGCTCAGCACCCTGCTTTACTTAGGTGCAGGTTTCCTAATCAATTGATACCTTCTCTATAGTAAAACACGCGAGACATTGCTGTCTCGCGTGTTTTTATGGTTAAAGGGTCTGCCAGAGGGCCATGCGGGTGGAGAAATCCACGGTGACCTTTCCGGTATCTTTCAGCCAGGCCAGGTAGGACTTTACGGTGCTGCCTACCAGCACATTCTGGGAGAAGTCCATTTTCAGGTTATACGCCTCGAAGAGCTTTTGCAGAAGAAAATCAAATCCAATGGGCTCCCGGCAGAATTCCAGGATGCGGTCAGCCACCTGGTTCACCTTGTCGATGTTGTACTGGGCCAGAGGGGCAATGTCTTTGGTCGCTTCTGCATGGGAGGGGATGAAGAGTTCAGCCTGGAGGGTCTTCACCTTCTCCAGGGTGTCCAGATAGGCCCCTACGTCGTAGATGACCCCGATCTGGTACTTTTCCAGGGTTTCCTTGCTGGACAGGCAGTCCGCCAGGAGGGTCACGCCGTCCGGGGTGGTGAAGCCCACCATGTCGAAGAAGTGCCCGGGGAGAGGGAGGATCTGCATTCCCCTGGGCAGGACCTCCTGGGAGAGGTACTGGGCATCGCTCTCCGGGGCCATGAGGAACTTGTGACGCAGGTCCTTGGGTGGGAATCCGCCGTAGAGATAGGAGGGCTCCAACAGGGGGTGGCGGGTGAAGGCACAGTCGATACCGGGCACATAGATTTTGCAGCCGGTCTGGCTCTGAAGGTATTTGTTTCCTCCGATGTGGTCAGCGTTGGAGTGGGTGTTCAGGATGGCTTTCAGCTTCCATCCCTGCTTATCCAGGATCTGGCGGATCTTTCGGCCGGAATCCTTGTCACCACCGCTGTCAATGAGCCAGACCTGGTCGTCCTCCTCCAGATAGAGGCCGATTTTCACCGGAACGTCGATATAATAGGTCCGGGCACCTACTTGGATTAGTTCATACATAGCAGAGATACCTCTCTTGATGATTTTTCTTTAGTATAGCAGAGAATATATAATATGTCACCCATCTCGTTTACTCTGAATGGAAAAGGGAGTACCCGATTGCAGGTGCTCCCTTTTGGTTATGACAGGACACCGAGCTTTTTCATGGTATCTTTTAGATGAGCAAGCGGTTCCTCGTCCATCTCCCACAGGGGCATCCGCAGGGTGCCGCTGTCCAGTCCGGCCAGCTTCATGGCGGCCTTAATGGGGACGGGATTCACCTGAGAGAAGAGGGCTCGGATCAGGGGGGCGTAACGAATCTGGATCTCTCGGGCGCGTTCGGGCGGTTCATGGGTCAGCTCCACCATGGGACCAGGCACCAGATTGGAGGCCACCGAAATCAGCCCCTTGGCTCCCATGGCCATCATGGGGACGGTATGGTCATCGTTGCCTGACCAGATGTTCAGATCTTCGCCACACAGGGCCAGGGTATCGGCCAGAAGGGAGAAATCCCCGGAGGCCTCCTTGATGCCGTTGATGTTGGGGTGCTGGCTCAGGACATGATAGGTTTCAGCAGTAAAGGACAGTCCGGTCCGGGAGGGGACATTGTAGAGGATCATAGGCAGGTCCACCCGGTCCGCCAAATACTCATAGTGCTTGGTCAGACCAGTCTGGGTAGTCTTGTTGTAATAGGGGGTCACCAGCAGCAGGGCATCGGCACCGGACTCCTGGGCGTGCTGACAGAGATAAAGAGCGGCTGCCGTGTCGTTGCTCCCAGACCCGGCAATGACCGGACACCGTCCTGCCACATGGGACACGCAGAAGTCCACCAGATGGATGTGTTCCTGGACGGTGAGGGCGGAACTCTCTCCCGTAGTACCGCAGACGCACAGGGCATCGATCCCCGCCTGAATCTGCCGGTCGATCTGTCGGGCAAAAGCCAAGTAGTCGATGGCTCCCGTGGAGCGGAAGGGGGTGATGAGGGCGGTGCAGGTACCGGTGAAGACTGGTTTCTTCATGCAAAACTCCTTTCCAAAAACAAAAAGCGGCCCCAGGCAGACTTCTGACAGGAAACCCATCGGAAATCGGCCTGGGGCCGCGTATCTTACTTAGGTGTTAGCGGGGGAGGATGTAATTCTCTGCGCACAGCAGCTCAGCCAGCAGGACTGCACCGCCTGCAGCGCCGCGGAGGGTGTTGTGGGACAGACCCACGAACTTGTAGTCGTACTGGGTGTCGGGGCGCAGACGACCCAGGGTGACGGCCATGCCGCCTTCCAGGTCACGGTCCAGCTTAGCCTGGGGACGGTCGGGCTCCTCGAAGTAGTGGAGGAACTGCTTGGGTGCGCTGGGCAGCTCCAGCTCCTGAGCACGGCCCTGGAAGTTCTTCCATGCGGCCTTGATCTCCTCCTCGGAGGGCTTATTCTGGAAGGAGACGAAGACGGCTGCAGTGTGGCCGTCCAGGACGGGAACACGCAGGCACTGGGCGGTGATGGAAGGGGAGGAGGCAGAGACGATCTTGCCGTTTTCCACGGTACCCCAGACCTTCAGCGGCTCCTTCTCAGACTTCTCTTCCTCGCCGCCGATGTAGGGAATCAGGTTATCCACCATTTCGGGCCAGGTCTCAAAGGTCTTGCCTGCGCCGGAAATGGCCTGATAGGTGCAGACCAGGACCTTCTCAATGCCGAAGGAACGCAGGGGGTGCAGGGCGGGCGCATAGGACTGGATGGAGCAGTTGGACTTGACGGCGATGAAACCGCGGTCGGTGCCCAGACGCTTCTTCTGGTCGTCAATGACCTTGATGTGCTCGGGGTTCACCTCGGGGATGACCATGGGGACGTCCTCGGTCCAGCGGTGTGCGCTGTTGTTGGAGACCACAGGGCACTCCAGCTTGGCATAGGCCTCTTCCAGAGCGCGGATCTCGTCCTTCTTCATGTCCACGGCGCAGAAAATGAAGTCCACGGCACCGGCCATCTTTTCCTTGTCAGACTCGGCATCCATGACCACCAGGTTCTTGGCTTCCTCGGGCATGGGAGTGCTCATGGCCCAGCGGGGACCAACGGCCTCGGCATAGGTCTTGCCTGCGGAACGGGAGCTTGCAGCCACAGCGGTCAGCTGGAACCAGGGATGATTCTCCAGCAGGGTCACAAAGCGCTGGCCCACCATACCGGTTGCGCCAACCACACCAACAGCGTACTTTTTCATAAGAAGGACCTCCTGACATTGTACAATATCGCCCAAAAGGGGCAAATCCTGCCGTCATAGAAAAACAGCAGTTGAAAAGACTTGGGTTTTTGTTATATAATAACTCGATAACTGCATGGGCTTGCTCTTCTGAGGACCTGTCCAAAGCAGCATTTAATAAAGATAACATAGAGTGTTTTCAATGTCAAGACAGAGGGGATTCCTACCTTCTGTTTATCTTATGTACTTCCCCAGGGGAGTGCCACAAATTTTGCGATAAGGATTGATCCCTATTAAGACCTCTGATTTTTACTATGATCTTCCCCCTGAGCTCATTGCTCAAACTCCCATCCTGCAGCGGGATGCCTCTCGACTGCTCACCCTGAACAAGAAAACCGGAGAGACCGAACACCATCACTTTTACGAGCTGCCCAAGTATCTTCGTCCCGGTGACTGTCTGGTGCTGAACAACTCCCGTGTTCTGCCCGCCAGACTCATCGGCAAGCGGGAACCCGGCGGTGGTGCCTGCGAAGTCATGCTTCTCATTGACCGGGGTGAGAAGGTGTGGGAATGTCTGGTTCGCCCCGGTAAGAAACTCCGCCCCGGCACCCGTCTGTCTTTCGGCGACGGCAAACTCACTGCCGAGGTCACCGAAGTCCTGGAAGGCGGCAATCGTCTGGTCCGCTTTGAGTACGAAGGTATCTTCCTGGAGATTCTGGAACAGCTGGGTAAGATGCCTCTGCCTCCTTATATTAAGGCCGAACTGGAAGACTCTGAGCGTTACCAGACCGTGTACTCCAAGGAAGTGGGCTCTGCTGCGGCTCCCACCGCCGGTCTGCACTTCACCCAGGAGCTCCTGGAAGAGATCCAGGCCATGGGTGTTCGGGTTTGCTATGTGACCCTCCATGTGGGTCTGGGCACCTTCCGCCCCGTGAAGGTAGAGGACGTGAACAACCACGAGATGCACAGCGAGTACTGCATGATCTCCGCTGAGACCGCCGAGACCATCAACCAGACTAAGCGGGAAGGGGGGAGGGTCATCTGCGTGGGCACCACTTCCTGCCGAACCATCGAGAGCTGGGCTGCAGAGGATGGAACCATGAAGGAGACTGCTGGATGGACCAACATCTTCATCTATCCTGGGTATAAATTCAAAGTTCTGGACTGTCTGGTGACCAATTTCCACCTGCCGGAGTCCACCCTTATCATGCTGATTTCCGCTCTGGCGGGTCGGGATAATGTCTTGTCCGCCTATGAAGAGGCCGTGAAGGAGCGGTATCGTTTCTTCTCCTTCGGCGATGCCATGTTTATCCATGACTAAGGAGGCGACCTATGTTTAAGTTACTGAAAACCGAAGGCACTGCCCGCCGGGGCAAGCTGACAACCCCTCACGGCACCGCTCAGACCCCCGTCTTTATGAACGTGGGTACCCAGGGCGCCATCAAAGGCGCGGTGTCTGCCCATGACCTGGTGGATATCGGCTGCCAGATCGAGCTGTCCAACACCTACCACCTCCACCTTCGCCCCGGCGACAAGCTGGTGAAGGAGATGGGCGGCCTCCACAAGTTCATGAAGTGGGACGGCCCCATCCTCACCGACAGCGGTGGCTTTCAGGTGTTTTCCCTGTCCGGTCTGCGTAAGATCAAGGAGGAAGGCGTTACCTTTTCCTCTCACCTGGATGGTAGGAAAATCTTCATGGGTCCCGAGGAGAGCATGCAGATCCAGGCCAACCTGGGCTCTGACATCGCTATGGCCTTTGACGAATGCGTGGAAAACCCCTCTCCCTATGACTATGTGAAAAAGTCCTGCGAGCGCACTCTGCGCTGGCTGGAGCGCTGCAAGGTGGAGCACGACAAGCTGAACCAGGAACCTGATGCTGTGAATCCCCAGCAGATGCTCTTCGGTATCAACCAGGGCGGCACCTTCCCAGATCTTCGCATCTGGCACATGAAGGAGACTGCCAAGATCGACTGTGACGGCTATGCCATCGGCGGTCTGGCTGTGGGTGAACCTGCAGAGGTCATGTACGAGATCATCGAGGCGGTGGAGCCTCACATGCCCGCAGATAAGCCCCGCTACCTCATGGGCGTTGGTACCCCCACCAACATCATCGAAGCGGTAGCCCGTGGTGTGGATATGTTCGACTGCGTTCTGCCCGCCCGTAACGCTCGCCACGGTAAGCTCTACACTTGGGAAGGCGCCCTGAACATCAAAAACGAAAAGTACAAGAACGATAATCGGCCCATCGATCCCAAGTGCAATTGCCCGGTGTGCCGATCCTTCTCTCGTGCCTATCTCCGCCATCTGTTCGTAGCAGGGGAGATGCTGGCTATGCGTCTGGCAGTCATGCACAATCTGCACTTCTACAATGAACTCATGGCCCAGATCCGTCTGGCCCTGGACGAGGGTAGATTTGAGGAATTCCGAAAGGAATACTCCGAGAAACTGGCCCGGAAGATTTAATGGGAAAATCAAAAAAACACTTGTCAAATCTTGAACTATATTTTATAATGAACGTTAGTTCTTAATTTTTTAGCGGAGGGAACAACCTTGGATAACAGTATTTTTCTTCTGATTGCGTTACTGGTTTTCTACATTGCCATCTTCTATTTCCTGAAGATGCGTCCCGACAAGAAGCGTAAGAAGGAACAGGAAGAGATGAAAAAGGCTCTGGTTCCTGGCGATGCTGTCACCATGATCGATGGTATCGTGGGCAACATCTGCGCTGTCAAGGAGAAGACCGTTGTTGTCGAGACCGGCGCTGACCGTGTCCGCCTGGAGTATGCACACTGGGCTATCATGGACAAGGGCGTTGCCATTGACCAGGTCCAGCAGTAATTCATTCCATCAGCATAGAAAAATCCCTTCCCGCATAGGATCTATCACCGATTCTATACGGGAGGGATTTTTTTGCGTAAAAGCAATCTGCTGCACGTTCTGTTTGGCGCAGCCCTCGCACTGGGGTTGTCTCTTTTGCTGGTGCTTGGGCTGTCAGCCCTCATCTGGTCCGGAACTCTACCCGCCAACACGCCCACCCTCAGCCTGACCATCGCCATGGGGCTGTGCACCTTTATAGGAGGACGATTCGCTATTCGGAAGGGGAGTGCCTCCATGGTCACCGGGTTTACCACTGGCGGGGTGCTGGTCTGTGTGATGGCCTTGATCTGCCTTGGTGTTTCGGGGAGTGTCCCGTTCCATGGTCGATTCCTGGCAACCGTCATGATGGTTTTGGCGGGCGGTGCCTTCTCCGGACTGTTGGGCCGGAACAAGAAGAAAAAACAGAAGCAAAAGAAGAAATGAACATGGGAAAACGGGTCACAGTGGCGGCCAGACCAAAAGGGGAGGGCAGACATCAGAATACCGTCCTAATTCTGATTTCGGCAGCCTTTCTCGCGGGTGGTATCCTTGGATATCTGGCCCAGGAGAACCTGCCCGCATCCTCGTATGTGCAGATGTTTTTGAGCGAAACCGGAAGCCCAGACCTTTGGAGAGAGCTTTGGTCCGTAGTCCGATGGCCAACGGGGTTCTTAATCCTGGGAAAACTTCCGTTGGTTGGGCTGTCTATTCCGATGGCCATGTCTCTGCGCGGATTCTTGCTGTCCTACAGCATCGCAGCTTTCGCGGAGGGGAACCTGAATTCTGCTGTGCTGCTCTTTGGGCCAACCTGCGTTTTGACCCTTCCGGTGCTGTTTCTACTTAGCACGGAGATCCTGCTGCGAAAAGCCGGAGAACAGGCTCAAGGTAAACCGGCTGTGATTTTGGCTTGCGTACTTTCGTTGTGTCTATGTATGGTGATCGATCTGACGGTCGTTCCGATGCTGTTGACATGAGAGGGAAAGATACCCTTGCTTTTCTATGAAAAGACCGATATAATAAAACCAACCAAGAGAAATGAGCTCCCGAAAGTGGAGCAAACTTTTTATTTAACTAACTTCGCATAATGTAGATTTTGCGAAGTTGAGAGTGCGGATGATGAAAGGAGTGTGCATGATGAGATGTCCGTACTGCAATTGCGAAATGGAACGTGGATATATCAAAAGTAGCCACTTTATACATTGGGGTAAAGAAAAAGAACTGCGTTTGCTTTCAGATGACATCAAGCTGGTGAAACGAACGTTGAGCAGTATGTTTGAGGGAAACTTTGTAGAGTCGTACTATTGCAGTGAGTGCAGAAAAATCATTGTATCTCTCGACCAATGCTGATGAAAGGAATTCTCTATGGCTGATTATTGGCTGGAAGCTCCGCCTGTACTGCAGGAGTTTCTCAATTACCACGAATCCATTCTGTCTCACTCTGCCAAAACTGTAGATGAGTATTTTCTGGATCTCCGAGCTTTTTTCCGCTACCTGAAACTACGCCGGGACAAAGCCTGTGCAGACACACCGTTCCAGGAGATCTCCATTCAGGATATCGATTTGGATTTCGTCTCCCAGGTCCAGCTTTCGGACATCTACGGATTTCTGACCTTCCTGTCCGGCAGTGCCCAGTCCGGCAAGGCGGAATCCTCCACCCGCGCCAGAAAGTGCGCGGCCATCCGTTCCTTCTATAATTATCTGTGCGTGCACGCCCGGCAGATGGAATCCAACCCGACCCAGGCATTAAACAATCCCAAGCTGCGAAAAACCCTACCCAGGTACTTGACTTTAACAGAGAGTATTCAGCTGCTGGAAGCAGTCTCCGGTCCCAACGAGATTCGGGATTACTGCATCCTGACCATCTTCCTGAACTGCGGTCTCCGAGTGGGTGAACTGATTGGGCTGAACATCCAGGATATCCGGGAAGACACCGTTCGAGTTCTTGGTAAGGGCAACAAAGAACGTCAGCTCTATTTGAATGAGGCCTGTCTCGGAGCACTTCAGGAATATCTGTCTGTTCGTCCGGAACCCAAGGATGATCCCAGACATCGGGACGCTCTGTTTGTCTCCCGCAATAAAACCCGACTAACCACCCGCTCCGTAGAAAATATCGTGCAGAAAGCGGTCACCCAGGCCGGGCTGGATCCCAAGTACTCCCCCCATAAGCTCCGCCACACGGCAGCTACCCTGATGCTGAACAACGGCGTGGATATCCGAACTTTGCAGGACGTCTTGGGCCATGAGAACCTGGGTACCACCCAAATCTATACCCATATTTCCGACGCTAACATGAAAATGGCTGTGGATGCCAATCCCCTGGCCAAAGTCAAAAAGAATGAAGAATGAAACTCACCCCACCAATGGGATTATATTCCTATTGGTGGGGTGTTATTTTATTCAGTCTTTAACTTTTCTAAAAACTCTTCCAGGGTCAGGACGGGAATCCCCAGGTCCTGGGCCTTGGTAAGCTTACTTCCGGCAGCCTCACCGGCCAGCAGGAAGGATGTCTTCTTGGACACACTGCCCGTGACCTTGCCGCCATTCTGTTTCACCAGATCTGCGGCCTCTTCCCTGCTCATGCCGTCCAGGGTTCCGGTGATGACCACGGTCTGGCCGGACAAAGGTCCCTCTGCCTGCTGGACCACGATCTCCTGGGCCATGTTGACCCCGGCATCCTTCAGCTTTTCAATCACCGTTTGGTTCCTCTCCTGGCGGAAATAGGCATAGACACATTTGGCAGAGATGGGACCAATGTCGTTGATGGCGGTCATCTCCTCCTCTGTGGCGGCTGCCAGGGCATCAAAGGTGCCAAAGTGGTTCATGAGTGCCTGGGCGGCAGACTTGCCAACGTTGGAGATCCCCAGACCGGTGAGCAGTCTGGCAGGGGGATTTCCCTTTGCCTTCTCAATCACTCCCAGGAGCTTATCGGTGTTTTTCTCCTTGCCGATGATGCCCTTCTCAATGAGCTCCTCCCGGTGCTGGTGGAGGATGAAAATATCTGCTACATCAGAGAGATAGCCTTCCTGAATGAGGTCGTGGACGTACACCGCGCCAAAACCCTTGATATCCATGGAATCCCGGGCCACGAAGTGACCAATGAGTCGCTCCAGCTGGGCAGGGCAGCTGAGATTCACGCACTTGATGTCGGCGGTGTCTTCCCGGACGGCAGGCTCACCGCAGACAGGACAAACCATGGGGATCAGGAAGACATCCTCCCCATCGGGCTGCTTCTCTGCCACGACCCCAACACACTTGGGGATGACCTCGCCGGACTTCTCGATGAGCAAGGTGGAGCCCAGACGGATCCCCAGATTGGTGATATAGTCCTGGTTGTGAAGGGTACAGCGGGAAACGGTGGTGCCGCACAGTCGGACCGGTTCAAAGATAGCGGTAGGGGTGATCTTACCCGTGCGGCCCACGGAGAGTTCGATCTCCAGGAGTTTGGTTTCCTTCCGCTCCGGAGGATACTTGTAGGCCACCTGATACCCGGCGTTCTTTGCGGTGTCCTTCAACTGGGTACGAGTGTTCAGTTCGTTGACCTTCACCACGGCACCATCGATATCATAGGGCAGACTGCCCCGCATTTCCCCAATGGCCTCAATGGCCTGCCAGACTTCTTCCTGATCCTTGCAGACCCAATAGTGGGCGATGACGGTAATGCCGCAATCCGTCAGGAAATCGTAAGCCTCGGCATGGGTGGACAGCTCCATCCCCCGCATATCCTGAATGTTGAACACGAAGAAGGAGAGGTTTCTCTCCCTGGTGATAGAGGCGTCCAGCTGACGAAGGGTACCAGCGGCACAGTTCCGAGGATTGGCAAAGGTCTTCTTGCCCAGAAGTTCCTGCCGCTCATTCACGGCATCAAAGGCCTGGTTCGTCATGTAGACCTCTCCGCGCACCTCTAGGTACTCCAGCTTCTTTTTGAGCTTCACCGGAACATCCTGGATGACCTTGGCGTTGGCAGTCACTTCCTCGCCGAAGTTCCGGCCATCACCACGGGTCAGGGCGGTTACCAGCTTGCCGTTCTCATAGCGCAGGGACATGGAGAGACCGTCAATCTTGGTCTCCACCAGAAAGGTGGTGTCTTCCCCCAGCTTTTCCTTGCAGTCGGAAACAAAGTGTTCTACCTCTTCCCTGCTGAACAGATCCTGCATGGAGAGCATGGGCACCCGATGGGCTACCAGCACACCAGCGGTGCGCTTGGCCGTGCCGCCCACTTTCTGCGTGGGGGAATCTGGATGGATCAGGTGGGGATGCTCTGCCTCAATGACTTTCAGTTCCTGCATGAGGGTGTCATACTCAGCATCGGAGACGGCGGGAGCATCCTGATCGTAATAGAGGTCACTGTAATGGTTCAGCAGGGTGCGCAGTTCTTTCGCACGCTTGTCGATCTCCATGGTAGTTCCTCCTCTTTTCAATCAATTATTTACGCAGCAGTTCTTCGGCAGCCAGAAGAATGCCCAGCTTGCCGGATTCGTAGGTCAGGCCGCCCTGCATGTACACGGTGTAAGGGGGGCGCATGGGGGCATCGGCGGACAGCTCGATGGAAGCGCCCTGGATGAAGGCACCGGCTGCCATGATGACAGGACAGTCGTAGCCGGGCATAGCCCAGGGCACAGGGGTCACAAACGAGTCCACGGGAGCGCCAAACTGGATGCCCTTGCAGAACTTCTCCACGGCCTCGGGCTTTTCCATATGGATCATCTGGATAATATCGTGGCGGATATCGGTGGACAGAGGATCGGTGCGGTAGCCCAGCAGCTCCATGACCTTGGCAGCAAACACAGCCGTCTTGGTGGCCTGGGCTACAGTATGGGGAGCCATGAACAGGCCCTGGTACAGAGCCCGGTTGTTGCCCAGGGTAGCGCCACACTCACGGCCAATACCAGGGACAGTCATGCGGTAGGCAGTGCTCTCCACCAGGTCGCGGCGACCGGCTACATAGCCGCCCATGGGGGCCAGACCACCACCGGGGTTCTTGATGAGGGAACCCATGATCAGGTCAGCGCCCACCTGAGAGGGCTCGATAGTCTCCACGAATTCGCCGTAGCAGTTGTCCACCAGGACGTTGACGGTGGGATTCACAGATCGGATTGCTTTAATAATCTCGCCGATCTTCTCCACGGACAGGGAGGCTCGGGTGGCATAGCCACGGGAGCGCTGGATGAGAACGGCCTTGATGTGGGGATCCTGGACTGCCTGGACGATGCCGGGAATGTCGGGGGTATCCTCAGTAGTCACATCCACCTGACGATACTCCACGCCGAACTCCCGGAGGGAACCGTTGCCGTCGCCGGTGATGCCGATGACACCCTGAAGGGTATCGTAGGGAGCGCCGACGGCGGACAGGAGCACATCACCGGGACGGAGAACACCGTACAGAGCAGAGGCGATGGCATGGGTGCCGTTGACGAAGTTAATGCGGACCATGGCATCTTCGGTTCCGAAGATATCCGCATAGATCTCTCCCAGCTTTTCACGGCCTAAATCATCATAGCCATAACCGGTGGTGGACTGGAAGTAAGTGTCGGCCACTCTGTGCTTCTGGAAGGCAGAGAGGACCTTCTGGGTGTTGAAGTCCGCAATCTCATCAATGCGGGCAAACTGCTCGGTGAGAGCTGCCTGGGCCTGGGCACCGATGGCGCGAACGTGGTCACTTATCTGTAAAGGCATACTACATTACATCCTTTGATATTAAAAAGTTTTTTCTGCCAAAGCAGCGATAAGACGGGCGGTTGCGGAAACGTCGGATTTCTCTACCATCTCCACGGGAGAGTGGATGTAGCGGCAAGGAATGGAGATGCCGCCGGTGAGGACACCAGCCCGGGTCAGATGGATGGAACCAGCATCAGTACCGCCGCCGGTAATCACATCTCGCTGGCAAGGGATTTTACTTGACACAGCAAGGGTCTCAAGGGTTTCCACCATTTCTGGGTGGCAGATCACGGAGTTATCCATGACCTTGATGGCAGCGCCGCCTCCTAGGAGAGAACTCCCCTTCTGGGTGCTGTCCAGCTCATCCCCCAAGGTCACGTCAATTGCGATGCCGTAGTCAGGATCGATGCCAAAAGCGGCAGTCTTGCTTCCACGCAGGCCCAGTTCTTCCTGGGTAGTAAAGACGAAGTACAGATCGCTGGTGTGTTCCCGGATTATGCTCAGGGCTTCCAGCATAGCGATGCAGGAGATGCGGTTATCCATGTAGGGAGAGACCAGACGGGACTCCAGGGCATAGGCAGGCATCCGGGACACGGCGGTGTCACCCACCTGGACCAGGCGGCTGGCCTGTTCCTTGTCCTTGGCGCCAATGTCCAGATACAGGTCGTTGATGGTCATGTCCTTCAGGTCTACCTTCTGGCGGAGAGAGACCACACCGGTCACCCCGTTCTTAAAGCGGAAAGGAGTGTGCAGAATGCTCTCGGGGTGAATGCCGCCCAGTTTACCGAAGGAGATATAGCCGTCCTTGTCGATGTGGGTAGCAATGATGCCGATGGAGTCCATGTGGGCGGCAAACATGACCTTGGGGCCATTCCCCTTCTTATGTACGATCAGGTTGCCCATGGTGTCCATCCGGCATTCATCCGCATAGGGTTCTGCCAGACTCTTTAAGGTTGCGGCGATCTGCCGCTCATCCCCTGCCGGACCATGGCAGGCGTTCAGCTTTTGGATCAGAGCTAAATAGTCCATGTTGTTCCCTCCTCATTCCATGGTGGAGACGGCCTGTAGGAAGAGCCGCGCTAGGGTCAGGATATGTTGACAATCCTCCAGAGAGGCTACACTGGAGGGGGTGTGCAGATATCGCACGGCGGCAGAAATGGCTGCCACCCGGACACCTTCCTTGGTGCGCTGGATGGCGCCGGCATCGGTGCCGCCGGAGATATATTCCTTGGTCTGCCAGGGAATCTGGTTCTCCACAGCCATGGAGCGAAGGAGCTCAAAGAGTCCCCGGTCATAGACAGTGCTGCCATCCATGAAGGGGATCACAGGACCCTTGCCGGGGCTGCAGACCTTCTGGCGATCGGGCATATCAGGAAGATCGGCAGCGGTGGTCCCCTCCAGGACCAGCGCAATGTCTGGGGTCACGGAGAAAGCCGTGCCGAATGCCCCCCGGGTGCCCACCTCTTCCTGGACGGTGAAGGCGAAGGTCACGTCCATGGGAAGCTCTTCCTTCAGAAGCTCCACCATAACGGCGCAGCCGATACGGTCGTCGATGGCCTTGGCCTTGATGAGACCGTGGCCAAACTCCACGATATCAGAGTCGAAGACGGCCACGTCGCCGGGAGAGACCAGTTCTCTTGCCTGGTCTCCGTCCTTGGCTCCGATGTCGATATAGAAGTCCTTCAGCTTGGGGACCTTCTTCTCCTCTTCTGCGCTGGTCAGGTGATAGGCTTTTAAGCCGATGACACCGGTAATCTGCTTCTCCCCTACCAGCACCCGCTTTCCAATGAGGACCCGGCGGTCGATACCGCCCACGTTGGCAAACTTCAGGTAGCCATCGTCGGTGATGGTGTGGATCATGAGGCCCACCTCATCCATATGGGCAGCCAGCATCAGTTTTTTCGTTCCGGTAACGGTCCCTTTCTTTTCTACGATCAGATTGCCCATAGCATCCACCCGGATGTTGTCAGCATATTCTTCAATCTGGGCCCGGATGTAGTTCCGGACAGCATCTTCGTGACTGGACACACCAGGAAGGGCGCAGAGTTCTTTTAACGTATTAATCAGCAAGGAATTCCCCTCCTTCCTTGGCCAGATCCTTGACAAACGTAGCCAGCAGAGATGCCGTGGCCTCCAAATCAGCCAGATCCAGGGTCTCTACAGGACTGTGCATATACTTCAGGGGTAAGGATAGCACTGCCGTGGGAATGCCCTCACGGGCTGTCTGAACGCCCCAGGCGTTGGTTCCCGTGTGACCGGTCATAACCTCAGGAAGCCAGGAGATTTCCTTCTCCTTAGCCTTTGCGATCAAACGGTCGCTCATCCAGCGGGTGATATTGGGACCGATTCCGATAACGGGTCCCTTACCGGCGGGGAAGGTCTCCTCCTTGGGACCGTCGGGAGTCCGGGCATGGGTCACGTCCACGGCGATGAAGCAGTCTGGCTGAATGCCAAAGGAGCCAACCAAAGCGCCGCCGCCGTTGGTCTCTTCCCGACTGCTGCCCATGAGGTACAGATCCACATCTAGTTCTTCGTCTTTTAAGAGTTCCGCGGCACGCAGGAGGGTCACAAAGCCTGCCCGGTCGTCCAGTGCCTTGCCACTGACCACTTCGTTCAGGTGGCTCTGGAATGACCCGCGGGGGACGGCGAAGGTGCCCACCAGCTTCTCCCCTTCTTCCTGGGTGAGACCTGCATCGATGTACAGCTCATCCAGGGGAATGCTCTTGTTGGCATCTCCCGGCTTCTGGACATGAGGAGGCAGGACGGCGATCAGGCCGAAGGAGAGGGGCTCAGCGAGAATGGTGACCTCCCGGTTGGGAAGCATCCGGGGATCGATACCACCCACAGAGCGGAACCGCAGAAAGCCCTCCTCAGCTCCCGTAATGAGCAGCCCCACTTCGTCCAGGTGGGCATCCAGTATGATCTTTTTGGCGTTGGGCTTGCCGCAGGGGCGGTAGGCCACCAGATTGCCAAAACGGTCGATCTCTTTGGAAGAGAAACCCCATTCAGGCTGTATAAGTTCCAATGCCTGCTGGGCAACCCACCCTTCCCGGCCGGATGGACCGGAAGCCATGGACAGTGATGACAGACATGCTTGGATATCCATAGTCATTCTCCTCAGTTCAGTTCATTGACAATGGCCTTGAAAAGCTGCCCACGCTGGGCAAAGTTCTTGAAGTGATCGAAGGAGGCACAGGCGGGAGACAGGATGACGATATCCCCTTCCTCTGCTGCCCCATAGGCCGCATGGACGGCAGCCTTGAAGTCATCCTCCCGAATGATGGCGGGCTGACCTTCCTGATAGCCTTCGCAGTCCACCACAGCCTGATAGATCTTGTCGGCGGTGTGACCGGTGAGGACCAGGGTCTTGACCCGGTCCTGGACCTCCTTACCCAGAATGTCGAAGGGGATCTTCTTGTCATAGCCGCCTGCAATGAGAATGACCTTCTGCTTGAAGGAGCGCAGACCAGCAATGGTGCGGGTGGGGCTGGAGGCGATGGAGTCGTTGTAGAACCGGATGCCTTTCAGGGTCCGACACAGCTCAATGCGGTGTTCCACACCAGGGAAGGTCTCGGCGGTGTGGAGGATGATCTCATCGGAGACTATCCCCTGAACAGCTGCGATGGCTGCCAGATAGTTCTCCACGTTGTGCAGACCGGGGATCAGGATGCGCTCAGGGTCGAAGAGTTCCCGGCGCTGACCGTTCTGGGACACATAGATGCGGTCCCCTTCCACATAAACACCATTGTCCAGAACGTCCCGGCGGCTGAACTGCAGGATCTTGCCAGGGGCACGAGTTGCCATCTCATTGGTCAGGGCATTGTCCCGATTGAAGACAGCAATACCATCTCTGGTCTGGTGAGAGAAAATATTCTCCTTGGCCAGGGCATACTCCTCCATGGACTTGTGGATGTCCAGATGGTTGGGGGACAGATTGGTGAAGACCGCAATGTCGGGGCTGGAGGAGATGGTCATGAGCTGGAAGGAGGAGAGCTCCAGGACAGCCACATCGGTCTCCTTCATTTCCCCTGCCTCAGACAGGAGAGGCTTGCCGATGTTGCCGCCCAGGTGGACGGTGTAGCCGGCGTTCTTCAGCATCTCGGAGATGAGGGTGGTGGTGGTGGTCTTGCCGTCGCTGCCGGTGACTGCAATGATCTTACAGGGACAGACATCGAAGAAGACTTCCATCTCAGAGGTCAGGACACTCCCCTTCTCCACAGCCGCCAAGAAGGGCGGGATGTCGGGGCGAATGCCGGGAGAGCGGAAAATGATGTCCTGGTCCAGGTTGTCCAGATAGGTCTCACCCAGGCAGAGGGTCGCGCCCAGACCTTCCAGTTCCTCAGCCAGAGGGCCGAAATTCTCTCTGGGGGCCTTGTCGCAGGCGGTGACAGAGATTCCTGCTCCCAGCAGGGTCTTGATGAGAGGGGTATTGGAAACGCCGATGCCAATAACGGCCACTCGCTTGTCCTTGATGGAGTCCAGATATGCTTGCAGTGTGATAGCCATGTGCTCTTCCTCCTATTCATGAATGCGCAATTCACGCATGATACTACAATAACACTTTATTATACGATGAAACCCGCTTGATTTCAAGCAGAGAACAGCTTGCATTGTTTCCGTTTTTGTGGTATCTTTGTATTTATAAATCATAATCCCACGGTAGGAAAGGACGAGTCTATGGCATTACAGGAATCTGGCCAGATGTATCTTGAGAGCATCTTTGTGCTGTCTAAAACCGGTAAACCCGTGCGTTCCATTGATGTGAGTGAGTATATGGGGTTTTCCAAACCCAGTGTCAGCCGTGCCATTGGTCTGCTGAAGTCCGGCGGATACATCACGGTGAATAAAGAAGGCCACCTGCAGCTGACCGAAGAAGGTCTTCGTGTTGCCGAAAATATTTATGAAAAGCATACCCTCCTAACGAAATTCCTGGTTCATCTGGGTGTCAGCGAGGAGACCGCTTCGGAAGATGCCTGCAAGATGGAGCACATCATCAGCGATGAATCCTTTGCGGCCATCAAGAAGCACGCCGGTTTATAATCTCATTTGATCAAAAAGTCCTCTCTGATTTTTGTACTGCCCCAGATTGTACGGACAGTACAAAAAAAAGACCCCTGGTAGGAAAATATTGAATTTAAGCGGAGTGGCGCCGCTCATGCTGCGCCACTCCAGTTTTTAACTGGATGCGCTGGTGGTTGTAGAAATAGATGTAATTGTCGATTAGTGTTCTGGCTTCGTCAAAGGTGGCAGGCAGATGTCTATAGATACACTCTGTTTTGAGGATAGAAAAGAAATTTTCTGCCATAGCATTGTCGTAGCAATTTCCCCGCCTTGACATGGATGGCGTTATGCCATATTCTTTAGTTAGGTCAAAGTATGCTTGTGAGGTGTACTGACTCCCTTGGTCGCTGTGGAGCTGCAACTCCGCAGCGACTTTTTTTTCCTTTTGCATGGCAAGTCGGATAGTGTCCAGTACAAGATTTACACTTTGACTTGTTCCGGTTTTATATGCAATGATGCTGTTGTCAAACAGATCCCGGATTACAGACAGGTACAGCACTCCTTGGCCGGTATAGATATAGGAGATATCCGTGACCCACTTGTGGTTCGGTCGGTCACTTTGAAACTCTCTGTTCAACAGATTTTCGTACTTGTGGAGTTGCTGTCCCATTTGTCGCCACTTTCTTCGGCGACGGATTTCGGACAGAAGCTCGTATTTCTTCATAATACGCAGAATTGTTTTGGGATTTCTGTGTATCTTCTTGTTTCTCAGCCACTTCCACATGCGACGATATCCGTAAGTCTTGTCGCATTTATTTTGCTGCTCCCGGATAATGGCGGCAAGCTCTGCATCATGTGCTGGCTGATCCAAGCGTCCGACATAGTCGTAATAACCACTTCGTGATACACTGAAGAACCGGCACATCACAGACACCGGATAACGGTTACGATTCATATAGATGATCTGATACTTTGTTCGTGGCCTCACTTCCTTCCTGTCAATCGCAGAAAATCCCGCAACAACTTATTTTCCATCTTCAGCCGGTTGATCTCATATGCCTGCTCCGCAACCACGTCTCTTGGCGGTGTGCCTTTACGCGGACGGCCTTTTAGGCCGAGGCATGATGCCTGCTTCCATTTTCCTTTGCCTGCGATTATGGCGATTTACCAAATTCTTAAGCTGCTTTTTTCCAGCCCAAAATACTCAGCTATTTCTCGCAAGGTCTGTCCAGTTTCCCTCATGGACATAATCTCAGGTTCGATTTCCTGTAGTTTTGTGTATTTTCTTTTACTCATGAAAACACCCCCTGTGTAGGTCTATTTTCCTACACAGGGGGCGCTTTTGTCTATTGTCCGTTTTTGCTGGACCTGTTCATTTTCAGGGAGGACTTTTTCTTTGACTATATGATTACAGATCGTAATACATCTTAAACTCTGCGGGGGTGGGGATGCGGTTGAGCTCAGCCAGCTCAGCGCGCTTCTTCTTCAGCCAGATCTGGATCAGTCTCTCAGGGAAGACACCGCCGCGGGTCAGATACTCGTGGTCCCACTCCAGTGCGTCCAGTGCTTCATCCAGGGACTTGGGCAGACCGTCGATCTTTGCCTGCTCTTCCTCGGACAGATCATACAGGTTGAAGTCATAGGGGCCCCAGCCCTTCTCATGGGGATCGATCTTCTTGGCAATGCCGTCCAGGCCAGCCATCAGGATGGCGGCAAAGGCATAGTAGGGGTTGCAGGTGGCGTCGGGGTTACGCAGCTCGAAACGCTTGTTCTTGGGTGCCTTGGCGTAGGCGGGGATACGGACCACGGCGCTGCGGTTGGCCATGGCGTAGCCGATGGTAACGGGAGCCTCGTAACCGGGAACCAGACGCTTGTAGGAGTTGGTGGAGGGGTTGGTGATGGCGCACAGGGAAGCTGCATGCTCCAGCATGCCACCGATGAACCACAGAGCCACATCACTCAGCTGAGCGTAGCCGTCCTCATCGTAGAAAATGGGCTGGCCATCCTTGAACAGGTGCATGTGGACATGCATGCCGCTGCCGGCTTCACCAGCAACAGGCTTGGGCATGAAGGTAGCAGTGCGGCCTTCGGCTGCCGCTGCGTTCTTGATGATGTACTTGGCGGTCATGGTGTTGTCAGCCATCTTGGTCATTTCACCCAGCTCCACCTCGATCTCCAGCTGGCCGCAGCCGCCCACCTCGGTGTGATGGTACTTCACGGCGATGCCCCACTCTTCCATCATCAGAACCATGCGGTTGCGCAGATCCTGGGTCACGTCAAGGGGCAGGCTGGTGTGATAGCCTGCCTTGTGGCGGACCTGGTAGCCGTTGTTGTCGTTGGACCACTCAGCCTGACGGGCACCGATCTCGAAACCGGCGCTCTGGGGCTCGTTGGTGAAAGCCACGTCGTCAAAGACATAGAACTCGTACTCGGGGCCGACAATCATCTCGTCTGCGATGCCGGTCTCCTTCATGTACTCGATGGCGCGCTTTGCCACGTTACGGGGGTACTGGTCAAAGGGACGGTTGATGGGACGGTCGATGATCATAACATCGCCGATCATGGTCAGGGTAGGAACTTCAGCGAAGGGGTCGATGGTGGCAGAATCCAAGTCGGGGATGAAGACCATGTCACTGTTCTCCACGGGAGCGTAGCCGTAGTTGGAGCCGTCAAAGCCGATGCCGTAGATCATGGTGTCTTCGTTCAGGCGACCCACGGGGATGCTCAGGTGACGCCATCTGCCATCGATATCGGTCATCTTAAAGTCGATGATCTTGATTTCTTTTTCTTCGCACAGACGCAGCACGTCCTGCAGTGTTCTATTCATGCTGGTTCCTCCTTTGAAATAAAGGGAAAATAAATCCCTGTGTTACGCGGTTTCACTATTCCAATCTTAAAAATACCTATTATTTTACCACTTGTCAATATGGGTGCAGGTATTTTCGGTGAGTCCATGCAGAAAACTTTTCCGGAGGCATATTTGTTATGCGAATTACCTATCCTTCTGCCCCGCCAAAGGGAGAAGGACCCGGAAGGATACCCGTTCATCGGCGCTTCGAGCCTGGATGGAACCTCCGTGGAGCTCCAGGATCTCCTTGGCAATGGCAAGGCCCAGTCCTGCTCCGCCGGAGGTGCTGGATCGGGCGGAATCCAGCCGGAAGAATTGTTCAAAGATGCGGTCCAGCTTGTCAGGCGGGATGGTCTGCCCCTGGTTTTCCACGGTGACCGCAACTGTGTCCGCCCCCTTTTCCAGGGTGACCCGTATGGGTGTGTTGGGATAGCTGTAGTTCACTGCATTCCGCAGGAGATTGTCAAAGACCCGCTGGATCTTGTCAGAGTCACAGGACACCAACACGTCATGCTCCATAGAGATCTCCCAGGTCAGATCCTTTTCCCGCAAGGCAGGCTGGAACTCGTAAGTCAGCTGCTCCAACAGACGGGTCAGGTTGACCTGCTCCTCCTGAAGTGTCATCTGACTAAGGCTGAAGCGAGTGATCTCAAAGAACTCGTTGATGAGAGTCTCCAGCCGCTCGGCCTTGTCCAGGGCGATCCCGGTGTATTTTGCCCGCATATCCGGGGAAAGTTGGGGCTCGTCCCGCAGAAGGGTCAAATAGCCGATGACACTGGTGAGGGGGGTCTTCAGGTCGTGGGCCAGGTAGACGATCAGGTCGTTTTTCCGCTGCTCGGCCTCCCGCTCATACATGGCGCTGCGGAGGGCACCCTCCCGGACCATGTTCAGCTCATCCTGGACCCCCTCCAGAGGAACAGAGAGGCGGATAGGATTCTCATCCGGGTGGGCCAGCTGCTCGGCTGCTTCGATGACTTCGTCCAGATACTCTAAAGGCTTGGAGATGGAACGGTAGGCCAGCAGGAACATCCCCAGAATGATGAGGGTGGTGCCCCAGATGGCCACCGTGTCCTGCATGGCTTTCAGGAAGCGGTATAAAGGGTCATAGGCCTGCCAGATAAACAGGCGGCAGACCAGCCAGCCAATGAAGAAGAGCAGAGCAAGACCGGCGATCATGCCCAGCACGCTGAGAATATACTGCATCAGGATCTGCTTGGACAGCTGGCTGTGACGGCGGCGCACAGGCTGCCGATTTCTTTTTCGCTTACTCAATGGTGTAGCCCACCCCCCAAACGGTCTTGATGTATCTCGGCTTTCTGCTGGGCTCCTTCATTTTCTCCCGCAGACGGGCGATGTGAGCCATGACCGTGTTGTTGCTGTCCATGTACTTCTCTTTCCAGACCGCCTCGAAGAGTTCTTCGGAGGAGACCACCTTTCCCCGTTTTTCGCAGAGATACCAGAGGATGTTGAACTCAATGGGGGTTAGGGTCAGCTCCATGCCGTTGAGGGAACACTGGTGGCTGTCCTGGCAGATAAACAACCCCCGAAAATCATGCTCGTTCCGCTCCTTGGTGTCCTGGTTGTTGTACCGGGTGTACCGGCGCAGCTGGGTCTTGACCCGGGCCACCAGCTCCAGAGGGCTGAAGGGTTTGGTGATGTAATCGTCGGCCCCCAGGGTAAGGCCCATGATCTTGTCTGTGTCCTCCACCTTGGCGCTGAGCATGAGGATGGGGAAGTAGTGTTCCTGCCGGATCCTTTGACACAGGGCAAAGCCGTCGATGTCCGGCAGCATCACATCCAGAATGGCCAGACTCAGAGGGTGTTCCTCAACGATTTTCAGGGCATCCGCCCCGTTATATGCTTTGAACACGGGATAGCCTTCATTTTTCAGATAGACCTCCACCAGGTCGGCGATCTCCCGCTCATCATCTACGACGAGGATACTGTGCTTCATTCTAATCACACTTTCTGGTTATAGTTGAAGATATTCTATCACAAGTTTTTTAACGAATCGTTTTGAAAATCATACGAAATTATTACATTTTCAGATTTCCCTTCCTTTTTTGCGGTCCCACAAAAAATTCATTGACGGTTCGGGAATCCGAATGTATAATATTATGGACACTTTCTCCGACAGAGAAAGCATATTGGGAGACGTATCGAAGTGGTCATAACGGGGCTGACTCGAAATCAGTTAGGGAGAAATCCCACGTGGGTTCGAATCCCACCGTCTCCGCCAAAAGCGCTCGGATCGGCTGCGGTCCGGGCGTTTCCTTTCATTCGGGAGGTTACTTTATGTCCAGAAAAAAGAAACTCCTTCTTGGGGGATCCGGCATCCTGCTTGTGCTGACAGCCGCCTGTCTCATCTACCTGACCACAGGCTCCTATCCCGCCAACGAGGATGCCGTCACCGCTTTGGCATCAGCAGAGACCTATACCGTCACAGAGTATGACGATGGCACTACGGCTTTTGTTCCCCTGGAACCCAAAGCTGGTTTGATTTTCTATCCCGGCGGGAAAGTGGAGGCAGAGGCATACGCTTCCCTGATGGCTGCATTTGCCCGGGAGGATATTCTGTGTATTCTTCTGGATCTGCCTTTTGACCTGGCAGTTTTCGATGTGACCGCAGCAGATGGGATTCAGGAACAATATCCGGAAATCCAGCGGTGGTACTTGTCTGGGCACTCCCTGGGCGGAGCCATGGCAGCAAGCTACGCATCCAAACACGCCGATAAATATGATGGTCTGTTTTTGCTGGCAGCCTATTCCACGGAAGACTTGACCGACAGTGCGCTGAAAATCGTTTCCCTCTATGGCTCAGAGGATCTGGTCCTGAATAGGGAAAAATACGGTGAATACCGTGGAAACCTTCCCAAAGACACCCTGGAGCAGGTCATCGAAGGTGGATCTCATGCGTACTTCGGCAGTTATGGATTCCAGGATGGCGACGGCACCCCCACCATCTCTAACCAAGAGCAAATCGAAACCACAGTGCAGCTTTGCCTGTCTGTGATGGAACAGGAATAAAGGAGAATCTTTATGAAAATACTCGTTCTCAACGGAAGCCCTAAGGGAAAATACAGCGTGACCCTCCAGACCATCCGTTATCTCCAGGCCAAGTTCCCGGAGCATTCCTTCGGGGTGATCCACGCTGCCCAGAAGATCCGGAACCTGGAGAAGGACCTCTCCCCGGTCCTGGAGCGAATCGCTCAGGCGGACCTGATCCTCTTCTCCTATCCCATTTACACCTTTCTGGCCCCCAGCCAGCTCCACAAGCTCATCCGGCTCATGAAAGAGAGTGGCGTGGATTTCTCCGGGAAGTTTGTCACCCAGTTGACCACCTCCAAGCATTTCTACGACATGACCGCCCACCGTTACATTCTGGAGAACTGCCAGGACATGAGAATGAAGGTCATCAATGGCCTTTCTGCCGACATGGATGACCTGCTGAAAGAAAAGGGCCAGAAGGAGGCGGAAGACTTCTTCCGCTATGTGTGCTGGTCCGTGGAAAACGATCAGTATGAGCCTCTCTCCTCCTGCCATCTCCCAGTGGCTTCCCAGGCCGCCTCTGTTCCCGAGATGACCCAGGAGAAGAAGCCCGGCGAAGTGGTCATCGTGGCCGATTGCCGGGATGAGGACACCCAGCTGCAGGGCATGATCCAGAGATTCCAGGCGGTCTGCCCCCACCAAACCCGGGTGGTCAACATCCGGGAATTCCCCTTCCAGGGTGGCTGTCTGGGCTGCATGCAGTGCGGAGCCACCGGCAAATGCGTGTATAAGGACGGGTTTGAGGACTTCCTCCGGGGAGATATCCAGTCCGCCCAGGCCACGGTCTATGCCTTCTCCATTCAGGACCACTCTATGGGCCATCTCTTCAAGTGCTACGATGACCGTCAGTTCTGCAACGGCCACCGCACCGTTACCATGGGCAGTCCCGTGGGCTATCTGGTGAGCGGCCCTTACAGCCGGGAGCAGAATCTGAAAACCGTCATCGAAGCCCGTGCCCAGGTGGGCGGTAACTTCCTGGCCGGGGTAGCCACCGATGAGACCGACACCGATGGTTCCATCGACCGCATGGCCGCTCGTCTGTCCTATGGCCTGGAGAATGAATACGCACCGCCCTCCAACTTCTATGGGGTGGGCGGCATGAAGATCTTCCGGGATCTCATCTGGCTCATGCAGGGCTTCATGAAGGCCGACCATAAGTTCTACAAGGAACACGGGCAGTATGACTTCCCCCAGAAGAAGCTCGGCACCATGCTGGCCATGTATCTGGTTGGCGGCCTCATGTCCTCCCCTGCCATGAAGGACAAGGGCGCCAAGCAGATGCGGGACGGTATGCTGGCCCCCTACCACAAGGTTTTGGCCAAAGCGCAAAAAGAAAAACAGTAAAATTCAGCCGCCGTATCTATCACAGATACGGCGGCATTTTCTTTATGTATTAGGAATCACCCTGAAAACGTACCCAACACTTCCATACCAACCCCGAAAGATCCTTTGATCCCACTGAGCCTGCACGGTCACAAGAGCGGGGATGTCTTCTTCCGGCATCAGAAATCCCTGATCATATATCTGACCATCCGTCATGACGGCGTCCGTCCCATCCAGCCAGACATCTTCCGTCCAGTAGGAAATAGAATAGGAATCCGGAGCAATATCCCAGTCCAGGGTAATGATTCCATCTTCCGGAAGCGTAAAAGCCGGGTAGTCATCGGGGTAGTCCAAAGGAAATACCGTGCTGGCCTCCTGGGACATCCATTTTCCCAAGCCCTGTTTCACATTCCAGCTGCGTAGGCCCGGGTTTACTTCCATGGTCCCTCCTACGGTCAAGGTGGGCGGTTCCATGCTTGGCTGCGATGTACAACCGGTCAACCCCGAGCTGAGCAGGAAAAGCAGCATGACAATGACAAACAGTTTTCTCATAAGATACTCTCCCTTCTGTTTTACTCTATTTTATCAGACGGAGACGATGTAATAAAGTTCCACCCTTTTGCAATTATTTTTTATTTTCTTGAAAAAACAGATGCAATCACCCACAAGATATGGTATACTGCATTAAAGTACTTGAATATGATTTCAGGAGGTCTCAGCTCTATGAAATGTCCGTTTTGCGCTACCCTCGACAGTAAGGTCGTCGATTCCCGCCCCGCCAACGACGGCACCAGCATCCGCCGCCGCCGGGAATGCCTCAAGTGCCACAACCGCTTCACCACCTACGAGACGGTGGAAGTTCTGCCCATGATCGTCATCAAGAAGAATGGCAGCCGTCAGGCCTTTGACCGAAACAAGCTCCTGAACAGTATGCTCAAATCCTGCGAGAAGCGATCTGTCTCCCTTTCCCTGCTGGAAAAGGTGGCCGATGACATCGAGAAGGAACTGCAGAACGAACTGGGCGGCGAGGTTCACAGCAAGCAGATCGGCGAAATGGTCATGGAACGCCTGAAAGAGATCGACGAAGTCGCCTATGTCCGCTTTGCCTCTGTCTACCGCCAGTTCAAGGACATCAACACCTTCATGGATGAGCTGAACAAGCTTCTGGATATGAAAAAATAATTTGTGTTTTCACCAACTCCGCTGTCTATTTGGACAGCGGAGTTTTCACATCAGGTTTTCAAAAGAGAATTTTTCCATCATGCGAATGCCGTCCATGAGTCCCTGGATTCTGGCATTGATGGCACAATAGGTGCTGATATTTTGGGTTTGCGCATACTCCAAGGACTCCTCAAGAAGAATGGTGACCTCGTCCACGTCCCGGTGGCTTTGGACCAAATGCAGGTAAGAGATACTGTCCTTCCAATGGTCAGCCACCTGCTGGGTGAGCTTTTCGGTTTGTTCCCATTCCCCCGTCCTGGCAGCCTGCACAGCAAGGTCCAGCGTATCCTGCTGAGGCTCGATCAGGTTGGTCAGGCGAGCGCCATTCCATGAAAAGACCAGGAGCATGATGGCCAGCACAGCCACAGCTGCCCAGAGGTGTTTCACTGAGCTCCCTCCTTTACCGAAAGATATACCTTCCCCGCCTCATCCACGGTCATGAGAAAAACCTGGGAGAGATCCTGGATCTTTCGACCGGTCAACTGCTGGTTGAGCCACTGGTCGGACAGGTTGCGGACCTTCATGTTCTCCGTCAGAATGCGACCGTCGCTGATCACAATGACCGGGAGACCGTCTTCCTCCACAGAAACGCCCAAATCTTTGGCCGTGGGAGGCTGTTCCTCCTTGCGGGGTATGACCGAGATCCGCCCGGTGGTCTCCAGGACGGCATACTTGACCGAGTCTAAATCGGTGACCCCAGCAACCCGTAATTCCTCCATCAGTTCATCCACGGTAAAGCGGTTTTTCACCATCTCGTGGGATAAAATCTTGCCGTTCTGGACCACGATGCTGGGACGGCTACATAGGAGGGCACGGATCCGAATGCTCTTCACCGTCAGCACAGACAGTATGGTAGACAAGCAAAGAAGGGTTACAATAGGGATCACCCCCATGATGATGGGGATCCCAAAATCCTGCATGGGAACAGCCGCCAGGTCGGCAATGAGCAGAGAGAGCACAAACTCCGAGGGCTCCAGCTGGCCGATCTGCCGTTTCCCCATGAGGCGAATCCCGATGACAATGACCAGATACAATATCACGGTGCGAACAACGGCTGTAAGCATCCTGCATCCCCCTTTCCAATCCCCTATAGTGTTTACGGGGAAGATAAGATTATGCAAAGCGATTGACAAATGACCTGTACCCCAAATATAATATAGATACCCCTTACCGGTATGGAGGCAACACACATGAAACAATGTATGGACGCAGAAAATCTGCACCGCAGACTGAAAAAAATCATCGGTCAACTCCAGGCCATTGATCGCATGATCGAGGAAGACGTTCCCTGTGAAGATGTCCTAACCCAAATCAGTGCAGCCAAGTCCGCCCTGAATAAGGTAGGACAGGTTGTGCTGGAAGGGCACATTCAGCACTGTGTCCGGGACGGTATCGAACACGGCGATGCCGATAAGACCATTGAGAACTTCACCAAAGCAGTCGAGCGATTTGTCAATATGAAATAATCCGTTCCCAAAGAAAGGCAGCCAAGTTTGGCTGTCTTTTTCTCTTGACAGAATATACCCCTATAGGGTATAATCTACCCATACCCCCTAAGGGTATGGAGAGTAGGTGTATTTTATGAATACCAGTATAGTAATGCTGGAAGAACTGTTGGAATGGGGCGGAACGAAAAAGAACGTTGTCTTTTTACTCCTCTCCGGTATCTCCCTGATTGTCAGTCTCTTTGATCCGATCCCCCTTCCTTTTGATGCTGCTTGGGTAGCTATCCTCCTCTGCGGTCTGCCCATCCTATTGGAAGCCTCCATTGGACTGATCACCGAATTTGATATCCGGGCAGGTGTTCTGGTTTCTTTGGCGTTGATTGCCGCTGTCGTCATTGGTGAGACCTTTGCCGCCGGTGAGGTTGCCTTTATCATGCAGTTGGGAGAACTTCTGGAACACTTAACCGTGCATAAGGCACGGGCCGGCATCCAAAAATTGGTCAACCTGACGCCTCAGACCGCTCGAGTGCTGGTAAACGACACAGAAACCATCCTGCCTGCGGAAAACGTGCAGGTTGGCGATCGGATTCGTGTCCTGCCCGGTGAGACGGTTCCCGTGGACGGCGTGATCCTCAGCGGACAGACCTCCATCAACCAGGCCGTCATGACCGGCGAATCTCTCCCCGCGGATAAGACCATAGGTGATCCTGTCTTCAGCGGTACCGTCAACCAGTTCGGCCCCTTTGAAATGGAGGCAACCAAAGTTGGCGAGGACAGTTCCATCCAGAAAATGATTCGTCTGGTCCAGTCTGCCGACGCAGGCAAAGCGAACATTGTAAAGCTGGCCGATCGTTGGGCCACCTGGATCGTAGTGATTGCCCTGGTATCTGCTGGTCTTACCTGGGCCCTTACGGGTGAAATCATTCGAGCGGTAACCATCCTGGTTGTCTTCTGCCCCTGCGCTCTGGTTCTGGCTACTCCTACCGCCATTATGGCCGCCATTGGTAACGCCACCAAACATGGCTTCCTGGTCCGGGAGGGAGATGCTCTGGAACGACTTTCTAACGTCTCCTGTATCACCTTCGATAAGACAGGAACTCTGACCCACGGTACCCCTCAGGTCGTAGCCGTTCGCAGCATATTGTCGGAACACAGCGACGAATCTCTTTACGCCCTTACAGCTGCGGCGGAACAGCTGTCTGAACACCCCTTGGGCAAAGCGATCACAACATCCTGGAAGAAAGACCACAAGAGCCTTTCTCCCGTTGATCATTTTCATATGACCCCCGGCAAGGGTGTTACTGCATCCGTTGATGGCGTTTCCATTGTTGTCGGAAATCTCAGTCTGTTTTCCTCCTATGGAATCGACCTTCCCTCTTCCCTGTTGTTTGAGGCAGAAACTCATTTGAGCAGAGGCTGTTCGGTAATTTATGTTGCTCTGGATGAAGTCCCCGCCGGATACGTCGTCCTGACCGATACCCTGCGAAAAGAAAGCACCGCCATGATAACCCAACTGGAAGAGCAGGACATCCAGCCCGTTCTGCTCACAGGTGACCACGAAGAAGCAGCTAACGCGATCGCTCTCGAAGTGGGGATCCTGGAGGTCCACGCCAACTGTCTTCCCGAAGATAAGCTGAACCACATTGCATCCTACCAGGCCAGAGGTCACGGTGTTTGTATGATTGGCGACGGGATCAACGATGCCCCCGCTTTAAAGAAAGCCAATGTAGGCATTGCCATGGGTGGCGTGGGAAGTGACATCGCTGTAGATGCCGCAGACATCGTTCTGGTGGACGACGAGATCAAGGAGCTTCCGCACCTTCTGGCTCTGTCTAAACGCATGATGGGCACCATCAAATGCAACTTATTCTTCTCTTTAACCCTGAACTTTGCCGCTATCGCCCTGGCCATCACAGGCATTCTGAATCCCATTGCCGGTGCTCTGGTCCACAACGCCGGGTCCATTGCAGTGGTCATCAACTCTGCCCTTCTTTTGACCTGGAAAAAACACGGAAACACGGAACCAACCAAAAAAGAACTCCTCATCTGAGGAGTTCTTTTTTGGTTAATGCTCGTCTTTCATGCAGTTCAAATAATCGGTTTCCTCCGTTTTCTTGCTGGGCATAAAGGTAGAAACCACCTTCTTTTGTCCATTACTTTTGGCGTAGAGGTAGCCAAACACAGAAAACACCACAGCACCGATAAAGTTTACGAATAGGTCCTTCATAGTGTCGATGATGCCGATGTCCAGATAGCCACCCAGTCCCAGGGCCTCCTGGCTTCCGTCGTTGTGGACAACGATCACATCTTTGATATCCGAGACTGAGATGACTGTGTTGGTTACAGAGGTATCCAGCATCACCGTGTGGATGCTGGCAATGACCCAGTCCTTCTGCATGTCCATGCCGAACTGCAGATCCATAAAGCACTCAAAAAACTCCCATAGAACGCCGATGGTCATGGAAAAGCAGAAAGCCACCAGCGCCAAAAACAGCGGCGACAGGTCAAAGGTCAGCCTGCTGTCGTTGTTCAGGAGCAGGACCAGGGAGAATCCGATGGCCGCACAGAGGAAGCCGTTGATGGTATGGAGCATGGTGTCCCAAAAGTGGATTTTTTGATAAAAAGCATTGATCTCGCCCAGTATCTCTGCGGCGAAGATGAAAAACAGGATGGCGATCTCCAACCCAATGGGAATCTCTATCTTTAGCGTCACCTGGATCAGACTGGGCAGATAAAGCAGGACCAGGGTCAGCAGGCCAAAGAAGCAGGCCTCATAATTGTGCAGGAAGAACTGGCGGACGATACAAAGGATGACCAAGCAACGCAGGACCCAAAAGACCCGGAAGGAGCTTTTGTGCTCCCGCAGCTCCATGTTAAGGGCATCCTTGAATTGTTTCCTTTTCTTTCGAGGCAAGGTACATTCTCCTCTCAAACTTTTGATGGTATAAGTATAGTGTGTATCGCTGTCCCATGTCAACCAACTCTTGCAAATCATCTTGACAAATATATCGAGATGCGATATATTTGTATCGAACCTTGATATATCGCATTGAGATACAAAAAGGAAGGATGTCTATGGACGAGCGAATCAAGCGTGTTTATGTCCCCATGACGGAGACGGGGTTCTATATCCTGTTCTGTCTCCAGGAGGAGATGCACGGCTATAACATCAGCCAAAACGTAAAGAAGATGACCGGCGGCGGGGTGACCATCAGTCCCGGCACCATGTATGGCACTCTGTCCAAAATGGAAAAGGACGGGCTCATAGCCTTCGTCCGGGAGGAGGAAAAGAGAAAGCTCTACCGCATCACAGACCTGGGACAGAAGATTTTGAACATTGAGCTGCAGCGCATCGAGCGGCTGTACCGTAACAGCAAAGGAGAGTGGATGGCATGACCGAAAAGAAGATACACAAAGCCTTTACCATTTCTGATTTTGAAAAAGAGGAAATCTTTCTGCGGGAACAACACCGCAATGGATATGAACTCACCCGTTACACTGGCCTGACCTGCTATCACTTCAAACCCTGTGAACCCAAGGATGTGGTCTATCGCCTGGACTACTGCGGGGCTGAGGCAGGAGACAAGGAAGAATACATCCAGATGTTCCGTGACTACGGTTGGGAATATCTCTTCGACCGCTTTGGTTGGAGTTACTTCCGCAAGGAAGTATCCGCAGAGGAAGACCTGGAGATTTTCAGTGACAACTCCTCCCGTCTGGCCCTGGTGGAAAAGGTCATCAAGACCAAAATGCTCCCCATCCTGGTCCTGTTCTTATGCTGTGTAATTCCTCAGCTTTCCAACAGCTTACTCATTTACGGAACGGGATTGAAAATTTTCTGGCTGGTTCTCTTTGTGGTCTATTTGTACCTCATCACCCACTGCGGCCTGGGTCTGCTGCGTATGAAAAAGAAGTACAAAACAGGAGGTTCCTGATATGACCATACGAACCGCATCCCTCCACGACCTGGATGCTATCTCCCAGGTGGAATCCCTCTGCTTCCCCCCTGCCGAGGCAGCAGACAGAGCTTCCATCCAGCGTAGGCTTTCGGTCTACCCAGACCGGTTCTGGCTCCTGTGGGAGGGAGAATCCCTGGCGGGATTCGTCAATGGGATGCTCACCCAGTCTCCCGATCTAACAGACGAAATGTATGAAGATGCCGGACTTCACGATCCTCAGGGAGACTGGCAGATGATCTTCGGCGTTGACACCATTCCCGCATTTCGCCGCCAGGGCTGCGCCCAGCGGGTCCTGAACCGGGTCATCCAGCAGTGCAGGGAGGAAAATCGAAAAGGGTTGGTCCTCACCTGTAAGGAGCATTTGCTGCATTATTACGCCAAATTCGGCTTCCAAAATGAAGGAATCTCTGCATCCGTCCACGGAAATGTCCGCTGGTACCAGATGCGGCTGACTTTCTGAGTAACGACAGGCCGCTTTCAGGCTCCAATGCTGTCAAATTGAAATAATTTTTTTGAATTCCGTCAAAAACCTCTACCACTTGTGAGGTACTTTGTGTTATAATACTATGCGGTAAATAATCTCACCTTAGATATATCACATAGGGAGGAATATAATATGGCAGACATTATCCGTCCTGAGAGCATGGCTCGTATCACCACCCCCGAACTGGCAGAGGCATTCATCGCCGAGCAGGTGGCCGCTGTTCGTGAGCAGGTTGGTGACAAGAAGGTCCTGCTGGCCCTGTCCGGCGGCGTGGACTCTTCCGTGGTTGCAGCCCTGCTGATCAAGGCAATCGGCAAGCAGCTGGTTTGCGTGCACGTGAACCACGGCCTGATGCGCAAGGGCGAAAGCGAGCAGGTCATCGAGGTCTTCGGCAAGGAGCTGGACGCCAACCTGATCTACGTGGACGCTACCGACCGTTTCCTGGACCTGCTGGCCGGTGAGACCGACCCCGAAAAGAAGCGCAAAATCATCGGCAACGAGTTCATCAAGGTCTTTGACGAGGAAGCCTCCAAGCTGGAAGGCATCGACTTCCTGGCTCAGGGCACCATCTATCCCGACATTCTGGAGAGCCACGGCGTCAAGGCACACCACAACGTGGGCGGCCTGCCCGAGGACATGAAGATGGAACTGGTGGAACCCGTCGCCCTGCTGTACAAGGACGAAGTCCGTGTGGTTGGCGATGCTCTGGGTCTGCCCCACACCATGGTCTACCGTCAGCCCTTCCCCGGCCCCGGCCTGGGTGTCCGCTGCCTGGGCGCTATCACCCGCGACCGTCTGCACGCTCTGCGCGAGGCAGATGCCATCCTGCGTGAGGAGTTCGAGAACTGCGGTCTGGCAGGCAAGGTCTGGCAGTACTTCGTCGCAGTGCCTGACTTCAAGAGCGTTGGTGTCCGCGACAACAAGCGCTACGAAGGCTGGCCCGCTATCATCCGCGCTGTCAACACCGTGGACGCAATGACCGCAACCATCGAAGAGATCCCCTATGCTGTCCTGCACAAGATCACCGACCGTATCACCCACGAGGTGGAAGGCATCAACCGCGTGGTCATGGATCTGACTCCCAAGCCCATCGGCACCATCGAGTGGGAGTAATTAAAATCCGGAAATAATCTGTTTTCCCCGGCTCAAGACCCGGAAAACTCAGAGATTTTTAAGATTTTCTCCCGATTTGATAGCAGATTGATAGCACTTGATAACATGCCTTACCTTATTTTTACTGCCCGGTTGCGGGTGGCTAGTAAGTAATGCATCAAGCAGCTTCCAAACACTATAAATAAAGTAAGTGGCTCAACTGACTTTCTGTTAGGTCAGTTGAGCCATTTTTATTTGCTACGTTGTTAAATAAATATGCCTTATCCGTATTGCATAAGGGACTTTTGTACATTCTCTTTATGCATCCATATGAAAAGGCAACGAAAACCTTATCGTAAATCCAAATAATACAGCAACCGCCGTAATGTCAGCAACATACTGCGGGCAAACTTTATCATCATTTTTATTTCATCAACTCATCGGTCAGCTTTAACACTTCCGGTGCAATGCGCGCTCTGTGCTTCCGCAGCACCCAATTGTAAATAGGATATGCCAGTGCTGTCAGCACAATACCAACAATGCCAACCAGGATTCCCAGCACCATTGCAAACCTCCCCAAAGCGGCACCGATTTCCGTTATGCACATGCTCATGCCGGTGCCCAGGATCAGCGCACCGAGGATACCGGCAGCAAGGGACGCTGCCTGCGCTTTCTGTGTGGGGAGCGCATGGAGCCTGCGAAGCGCATCCATTTTGTCCTCTTCTTTGGGCAGGTACTGCTTGCGGAT
>JAFYPT010000092.1 GCA_017547425.1 Ruminiclostridium sp. | reverse complement strand
GGTCTGACAGTTCCTCCAAGATTTGACCGGGCTGAAAATCTAACATGGAATACTGTTTCATGTTACAATCCCCCTTTCCTCAGTCGCGCCCCCGTCACAGGGCAGCAGACACAAATACAATCAGAAAGAATATGCTTCCCTCTCATTCTACCGAAACCACGTGAGATGTCAAGTCTATGTATGGATTGCAAATAATAAGAGAAGGCTCAGCGGCGAGCCGCTGAGCCTTCTTGAATTTCATAAAAAGCGAGATAGAGACAGAATTACTTCAGCATCCAGCCGGAGATAACCATCTTCTGAACCTCGGAAGTACCCTCGTAGATCTCGGTGATCTTAGCGTCACGCATGAAGCGCTCGAAGGGATACTCACGGGTGTAGCCGCAGCCGCCGACCAGCTGGACAACACGACGGGTAACGTCGGAAGCAACCTCGGAAGCGAACAGCTTGCCCATAGCAGCCATGTGAGCGTAGGGCTCGTGGTTTGCCTTAGCCTCAGCTGCACGGTACAGCAGCAGACGGGAAGCGTCAACCTTGGTCTGCATGTCAGCCAGCTCGAACTGGGTGTTCTGGAATGCGGACAGGGGCTTGCCGAACTGCTTGCGCTGCTTCAGGTAGGGGATGCACTCGTCGATAGCGCCCTGAGCGATACCCAGAGCCTGAGCGCCGACGCCGATACGGCCGCCGTCCAGCAGCTGCATAGCGATCTTGAAGCCCTCGCCTTCCTTGCCCAGCAGGTTCTCTGCGGGGACCTCGCAGTCCTCGAAGACCAGCTCGTAGGTAGCGGAAGCGCGGATACCCATCTTCTTTTCCTTGGTGCCGAAGGAGAAGCCCTTGAAGCCCTTCTCAACGATGAAGGCGGACAGGCCCTTGTGACCAACGCTCAGATCGGGGTTGGTACGAGCGAAGATGACGTAGGTGTCAGCATAGTAGCCGTTGGTGATGAAGATCTTGGTGCCGTTCAGGATGTACTTGTCGCCCTGCAGAACAGCGGTGGTGCGGACGCCAGCAGCGTCGGTACCAGCGGAGGGCTCGGTCAGACCCATAGCGCCCAGCTTCTCGCCCTGTGCCAGGGGAACCAGGTACTTCTGCTTCTGCTCCTCGGTACCGAACTCCAGGATGGGCCAGGAGCACAGAGAACCGTGGACGGAGAACATGATGGAGGTGGAAGCGCAGTACTTAGCCAGCTCCTCGCAGCAAGCGATGTAGGTCAGGTAGGACAGACCAGCGCCGCCGTACTCCTCGGGGATGTAGGTGCCCAGCATGCCCATTTCAGCCAGCTTCTCGCGGGCGTTCATGGTGAACTCTTCCTTCTCGTCCAGCTCAGCAGCGATGGGCTTGACTTCCTTGATGCAGAAATCATGCATCAGGTCAATGATTTCCTGCTCGATCTCGTTAAACTTGAAATCCATGGGTAGTTTTTCCTTTCTTTTCCATTGGAACACTGCCCCGCCCGAAGGCGGGGCAGTGCAATGGCTTAATTAATTAAATTAATTAAATAGTGACTAGAAATTAGTCCTTGTCAGCCAGAACCAGCTTGGTCAGAGCGGGAACGACGTCGTACAGGTTGCCGACAACGCCCAGGTCAGCCACGCCGAAGATGGGAGCCTCAACGTCCTTGTTGATGCAGACGATGAAGTCGGAGCCGGACATACCAGCCAGGTGCTGGATAGCGCCGGAGATGCCGCAAGCGACGTACAGCTTGGGGCCAACGGTCTTACCGGTCTGACCGACCTGGTGAGAGTGGGGGATCCAGCCAGCGTCAACTGCTGCACGGGAGGAGCCAACAACGCCGCCCAGAGCGTCAGCCAGGGGCTTGATGGTGGTCTGGAAGCCCTCGGGGCCGCCCAGGCCACGGCCGCCGGAGACGATGATCTCAGCGCCTTCCAGGTCGACCTTCTCGCCTTCCTCGTGGATGGTCTCGATCAGCTTGATGCGGATCTGCTCTGCGGGGAACACGAAGTCGATCTTCTCGATCTCAGCGGTGCGGCTGTAATCGGGCTCCAGCTTCTTGTTAACGCCGGGACGGCAGGTACCGATCTGGGGGAAGGTGAAGGGGCACAGGATGGTAGCCATCAGGTTACCACCGAATGCGGGACGGGTCCAAGCAACCTTGCCGGATGCTTCGTCGATGTCCAGAGAGGTGCAGTCTGCGGTCAGACCGGTGCGCAGGCGGCCTGCAACACGGGGACCCAGGTCGCGGCCCAGAGGAGATGCGCCCATCAGGATAGAGGTGGGGCAGTCGTTCTCGACAGCGTGGCAGATAGCAGCGGTGTAAGCGTCGGTGCTGTAGTGATCGTAAACTTCGTTGTCGATCAGCAGAACCTTGTCTGCGCCGTAAGCGATAGCTTCCTTAACAGCCTCTTCGCAGTTGTAGCCGATGACCAGAGCAACGGTCTTGCCGCCCTGGATAGCAGCCAGACGACGGCCGGGATTCAGCAGCTCCAGGCCAACGTTTCTTGCCTTACCATTCTTGGTTTCGATAAAGACCCACAGGTCCTTAGTCTTTGCTTCGTAGCTAGTCTGTAACATTGTAGTTCTTCCTCCCCTCTATTAGATGATGCCCTTGTCCTTGAGCAGGTCGTACAGCTTCTTTGCGGACTCTTCAGGAGTCTCTTCCTTGATCTTCAGGCCGCCTTCCTTCTGGGGAGGAGTGAAGCTCTTCTTAACCTTGGTGGGAGAGCCCTTCAGACCAGCCTGCTCGACGTCCAGGTTGACGTCAGCTGCGGACAGGACGGGGATAACTGCCTTGTTAGCAGCCATCTTGGACTTAATGGTGGGGAAGCGGGGCTCGTAGTCGGGCTTGGTCATGGTGACTGCGCAGGGGCAAGCCATCTCCAGGACCTCGAAACCGTCTTCCAGTTCCTTCTTCACGCGGACGCCCTTGCCATCCTCGGTGGGGAAGACTTCCCAGCCGAAGGTGACCTGGGGATAGTCCAGGTACTCAGCAACCTGAGGACCAACCTGAGCGGTATCGCCGTCGATAGCCTGCTTACCGAACATCAGCATATCGAACTTGAAGCCTTCCATCTCTTCGATCTTCTTGATGGTGTTAGCCAGGATGTAGCCGGTTGCCAGGGTGTCGGAACCGCCGCAAGCGCGGTCAGAGACCAGGAAAGCCTTGTCGCCGCCAACAGACAGGCACTCCTTCAGAGCTGCCAGTGCCTGCTGGGGACCCATGGACAGAACGTAGATCTTGGTGTCCTTGTGCTTGTCCTTGATGCGAGCTGCAGCCTCAACTGCATAAGCATCGAAAGGATTGACGATGGCGGGAACGCCATCACGCATCAGGGTGTTGGTGACAGGATCGATCTTAATAATGGTCGTGTCCGGCACTTGCTTGATACAAACAAGTATGTTCATTTCTGATTTCCCCCTATAATTTTGATTTGTATTTTATTTCTGATGATGTCCTTCCTTGTTCCGGTCCGGTCAGCGGTGGGGGCGAGCCCCGTCCCCGGTGCCTTCCCTTCCGGTTCGCCGAATTCCATCATCTAAACGCCAGACCGGGTGGGTGCCCGGTGGCAGACGTTTCGTGGAAAGATGCACATAGTACACCCATCCATTACACTACGGTGGTATTATAACAAAGGATTCTCCAAATTACAAGACGGGAATATCACAAATCAGGTAAAAAATTTACTTTCAAAAGGCACCAAATTGGGCAAATTGTTTAATCTGGAGCACACAAAAAAGGGAGTCGGAACTCGGTCCGACTCCCTTTATAAGATGTTGTGATATCACACCTCGAAGAACTTATCGTGGATGGCCTGAACGGCTGCGTTGGCATCGCCCTCGTCCAGCAGGACAGAGACCTTGATCTCACTGGTGGAGATCATGTGGATGTTGATGTCTGCATCGTACAGAGCGCCGAACATCTTTGCTGCCACGCCGGCGTTCTCCAGCATGCCTGCACCAACGATGGAGACCTTGACCACTTCCTTGTTCACATCGATGTGGTCGAAGCCCAGAGAGGACTTGTGCTCTGCCAGGATGGCCAGGGCCTGGTCGGCATCGCTGCGCTTGACGGTAAAGCTGATGTCCTGGCGCTCGTCACGGCCATAGGACTGCAAGATGATATCGACGTTGATGTTCTCCTTGCCCAGCAGAGAGAACACCTGATAGGCGATACCGGGCTTATCGTCCACGCCCACCAGGGCCAGACGTGCTACGTTCTTATCTTTAGCGACACCGCTGATCTGGGTCTTTTCCATTTGCTTCGCAACCTCCTTGACTTTGGTGCCCGGCTTCCCACTGAAGCTGGACAGGACTTCTAAATTCACCCGATACTTCTTGGCCATTTCCACGGAACGGTTGTGGAGGACCTGGGCACCCAGGCTGGCCAGTTCCAGCATTTCGTCGAAGGTGATCTCATCCAGCTTTCTGGCGCCCTCAACGTAACGGGGATCTGCTGTGTAAACGCCGTCCACGTCGGTATAGATCTGGCACAGGTCTGCCTTCAGAGCAGCGGCCAGAGCAACTGCGGACGTATCGGAGCCGCCGCGGCCCAGGGTGGTGATGTCTTCAAACTTGTTCAGTCCCTGGAAACCGGTGACGATGACGATGGAATGGTTTCGGTCCAGCTCAGCCTGGATACGCTCGGTGCGGACCTTCTTGATCTTTGCGTTGCTGTAGCTGCTGTTGGTCTGGAAACCTGCCTGCCAGCCGGTGAGGGAGACAGCAGGATAGCCCATGGCCTGGATGGCCATAGCGCACAGGGAGCAGGAGATCTGCTCGCCGGTGGACAGCAGCATATCCATCTCACGCTTGGAAGCCTTGGGGTTGATGTCCATTGCCTTGGCAATGAGTTCATCGGTGGTCTTACCCTGGGCGGAAAGGACAGCCACCACCTGGTGGCCCTGGCGGTAGGTCTCGGTGATGATACGGGCAACGTTTTCCAGTCGCTCCTTATTGGCCACCGAAGTGCCGCCAAATTTTTGTACGATCAGTCCCATATATTTCTTACCTCCTGACATATGACGCCGTGTGAAGAAGCGTCACAGGGAATGGAATCGCGAATTCATAGATGCCCCTCTATGCTGCCGGGGCGGAGCAGGTCAGTCCAGGACGCGGATGACCGCCAGGACTTCCTTGCCGGCAAGGACCTCGTCCAGCTGGGGACGGGTCATGGCGGGGGTGATCCAGCCGCTCTCTTCGGGAGCACCCTCCGAGATGGTCAGCTTCTCCCCTGCCTCCAGGCTGCCCTGGGCCAGTCGGACGAACCAAGGGCTGGCAAACTGATCCACAGGCATGACGGCCTCGGGACGGTTGGGCTGCCAGGCCTGATAGCCGGACCGGTTCAGCTTACGGGCGGCGGCAATGACGTCTGCCACCACGGCACTGGCGGTGGGCAGCTTACCGGCGCCACGACCATAGAACATGACATCGCCAACGGCGTTGCCCTTGACCTTAATGGCGTTGAACACGTCCTCCACGCCGCCCAGGGGATCCTGGAGGCTGACGAAGTGGGGTTCCACGAAGGGGCAGACGGAGCCGTCTTCCTGGACGATGGCACGGCCCAGGAGCTTGATGCGGTAGTTACCGGCGGCTGCGTAGGCCTCGTCGGCCAGGGTGATCTTGGTAATGCCCTTGGTGGGGACCTGCTCAGGCAGCAGATGCCAGCCGTTGGCGATAGAGGACAGGATGCACAGCTTACGGCAGGTGTCCATGCCTTCCACGTCGGCAGTGGGATCCTGCTCGGCGTAACCGTTGGCCTGGGCGCCCTTCAGGGCTTCCTCGAAGGGGATCGCGTCCTGGACCATCCGGGTGAAGATGTAGTTGGCGGTGCCGTTGACGATGCCGCAGATCTCCATGATCTCATTGGCTGCCATGCACACGCTCAGGGGGCGCAGGATGGGGATACCACCACCCACGCTGGCCTCGAAGAGGTAGACCACGCCGTTTTCAGCGGCCAGGTCCAGAAGACGACGGCCGTGGGTGGCCACCAGTTCCTTGTTAGAGCTGACCACACTCTTGCCGGCCTTCAGGGCGCGCTCGGTGAAGTCCAGGGCAGCGCCCACACCGCCGATAGTCTCCACCACCACGTTGACCTCGGGGTCATTCTCGATGACAGCAAAGTCATTGACAAACTTGTCTGCAAAGGGACTGTCGGGGAAAGCCCGCACGTCCAGGATATATTTCAGCTCGATGAGATCATCGGCTCGCTTGCTGATGCCTGCGCCGTTGCCGGTGATGACCTCTGCCACGCCGGAACCAACCACGCCATAGCCTAACACTGCTACTTTAACCATGGGATAACCATCCTTTTCCTATGAATACATATTACTTATATTGTAACGAACTTAGCCTGCCAGGATTTCTCCCCGCAGGACCCCCTCTGCCTTGTCCAGCCTGGCCAGCAGTTCCTGGAGGGTGCCATGGAGACCAGAGGTCTCTGCGTTCACCGTCACCACCGCGCAGCCGTTCACCGGCAGGCCCTGGTTGATGGTCAGGATGTTGGCCCCGGAATCTGCAAAGAGGTTCAGCACCTGAGACAGAATGCCCGGCTGATCCTTCAGCATCATCTGGAAGGTCACGATCCGGCCATGGAGCATGTCCTGGAAGGGACGGACCGCATCCTTATATTTATAGAATGCACTGCGGCTGATGCCGGTGATCCGCACCGCCTGGTTGACGGTCTCCGCCTCTCCTGTGTCCAGGAGCCGACGAGCCTCCACCACCTTCCGGAAGATCTCCGGCAGGGCCTCTGCATCCACGATGTAATAGTTGGGTGCTCTTGACATGGTTTGCCTCCGTCCTAATGTTTGGGCATTGGGTACATAGTGTTTGTCATTCTACCACACTTGTCTCTGTATGGCAACCCAAATGTATTTGTCTGGACGACATTTTTTCATAAGTTTTTTCTACCACTTCCATAAGGAAGACAAAAGGACCCCGGATAAACCGGGGTCCTTCTCGGTGTTATTGTGTGGGTGCCGTCTCTGCCGGGGGTGTTTCGGGGGTCGGGGTGGGTGTAGGCGTGGGAGCGGGAGTCGGGGTGGTGCCTTCGCCACCGCCGCCTTCGCCGCCCTCGGTGCCTTCACCCTCTTCAGGTTCCTCAGGCGCCACGTATTTGTGGACGGTACAGGTCTTCTTGGGCACGTCCTCCGGGAAGAAGGTTCCGCTGGTGATGTGGCCCACGCAGTACTCGTTGGGCAGGTTGCCGCTGACCGAGCAGATCTTCACGGTCTTCATGGAGCTGGTGTCGGGGGCAGCGAACTGCTTATAGGGGATGGACAGGTGGACCTTGGACATGACCTGCTTCCACAGGGTGGTGGAGGGGTTGCCCAGCTGGCTGGGCAGTCTCTCCTGCTGGTCATAACCCGTCCAGACCACTGCGGTGTAATAGGGGGTGTAGCCCGCAAACCACAGGTCCTTACGGGAGGTGGTGGTACCGGTCTTACCGGCGATGTCCTGGCCGGAGAAGTTGGCGTTTCTGCCGGTGGCACCGGCAGGGCCGGTGACAACGTCCTGGAGCATCTTGGTCATGTAGTAGGTGGTGCGCTGAGACAGGACAGTCTCGGTGTCCTGGGTGTTGTCCAGGAGGGTATCGCCGTTGCGGTCCAGGACCAGGGTGTAGAGGCGAGGCTCTCTGTATTCGCCCTGACGGGGGAATACGGAGTAGGCAGCTGCCATCTCAAAGGTGCTGACACCCTTGGTCAGGCCGCCCAGAGCCAGCTGGGCCCGGCCAATGTCGGAGAAGTTCTTGCCGCCGATGTTCTGGGATTCCACCAGACTGGTGATGTGGAACTTGTCCTGCATGAAATCAAAGCTGGTCTGGTGACCCACCACATCCAGGACTCTGACAGCCACAGTGTTGATAGATTCCCGGACGGCCTTGGCCACGGACACGGTGCCCTGGTAGGCACCGGTGGCGTTCACAGGCCAGCCCTTTCCATCAATGGTATCCACAGGGGAGTCCTCAAAGGTGGAGCTGGGGGTGATCTTACCCAGCTCGATGCCGGGGGCATAGACCGCCAGGGGCTTGATGGAGGAGCCAGGGGGACGGATACTGTCGGTGGCTCGGTTCCAGCCGCGGCTGGATGTCTTCTGCCCCAGACCGCCGGCCATGGCCACGCAGTCGCCGGTGGCGTTGTCGATGACGGTAATGGCAGACTGGATGGCCTGTCCACTGCCGGAGTTCACATTCAGGGTGTCACGGTTGCCGTAGACCTCATCCACCGCCGCCTGGACATCGGGGTCCATGCAGGTGTAGATCTCCAGGCCGCCGTTGAAAACCACACTGGTGGCCACTTCTTCTGCCCAGCCGTAGGCCTCCATCAGGTCGTTGATGACCTGCTCGATGACCGCATCCTCATACCAGCTGTAGATGGCAGAGTTGGTCTTCACGTCCTTACCGTGGTCGAAGTTCAGTTCTTCGGCAACGGCAGCATCGTACTCCTCCTGGGTGATGTACTTCTGTTCCAGCATCATCCGCAGGATCAGCTCCTGACGCTGCTTATTGAAGTCCCGGGAGGTAGTGACCTCGCCGGTCTCCTTGTCCACGATCTCCAGGTGGCCCAGGGGGTCGTACTTGGAGGGGTTGTTGGTGATGCCGATGAGGCTGGCGCACTCGGCCAGGCTCAGCTGGGAAACATGCTTACCAAAATACTTATAGGAAGCAGTGTACACGCCATTGCAGCGCTGGCCCAGGTAGATGTAGTTCAGATACCACTCCAGCACGTCATCCTTGCTGTAGTTCTTTTCAAACTCCAGGGCGCGGAAGATCTCCATGATCTTACGCTTGACGGTGACGTCGTCCTCGGTGGTCAGGTTCTTGATGAGCTGCTGGGTCAGAGTGGAACCACCCTGGATATCCGTGCCCGTGAGCATAAAGAGGGCAGCACGGGCGGTACGGACCCAGTCCACGCCGTTGTGTTCATAGAACCGCTTGTCCTCGATGGCCACGGTGGCGTCGATCAGGTTCTGGGGGATCTCCTCCAGGTCCACCCACACGCGGTTCTCGTCGCCGTAGAGGGTCTGCATCTCGGGATAATCAATGTTGCCGTTGGCATCCACTTCCTTGGCCGAGTACATGGTGGTGGTCAGGTTCATGTTGGCCGAATAGGTGTCCAACTGCAGGTCTGCCGCGGGGATGATAACATTCTTAATGTAGGATGCCCCCATGCAAGCCAGCATGACTGTGGTTATGACGAAAATGAGGACCACGGTCATGACGATTTTAAAAACCCTGCCGTGCTTCTTTTTCTTCTTTTTTGACTTTGTGTCACGTCTTACTCGATTGTGTTCCAAATTGACACCTCCGAATTCAATGGGTAAATAAGGTCAGGCGCCGTTTCGGGGCATAAATCACCCTGGGCGGCGCATCATACTACTACGCCTATCTTATGCATTATACCACAGCTTTCCATTTTGTCTATCTGTGATTTCGCAGGATTTACAGAAACTTCATAGAAAGATTTCTGCCCTTCTCCCCTTGCAATTTTCCTCAGCAGAGAGTAAAATAAGGCCAGAAAAAACAAGGAGCTTATACCATGAGTGAAGAATACGGCGCAAACTTTATCACCGTGACCGACGACGACGGCAACGAATTCGAACTGGAACATCTGGACACCATCGAGTTCAACGGCAACACCTATCTGGCCTTCTTCCCCGCTGTCAGCGAAGACGCTGAGGAGGACGAAGAGGAAGAGATGGGCCTGATCCTCATGAAGGTCATCAAGGAAAACGGGGAAGAGATCCTCTCCACCCTGGACAGCGAAGAAGAGACGGAAGCCGTCTACACCGAGTTCATGAAGACCCTCTTCGAGGACGAGGAAGAGTAACCCGCTGGCCCCACACAACATAATATAGAGCATAACGCCCTGCTCGGTGCGTGATCGGACCCTTTTAATCCTACATTTCTTAAACGGGATGCTGACTCGCCGTGTGGATTGCAGGCCTCCCGACCTCGGTTGGAAGAAGGAAGCATGAATCATGGCGGAGGCGACCCACCTGCCATTTCGTGCAGGTTTTAACTGGGTTCACACGGCCAGAGCGGGGCGTATTTTTATGCCTGCCGCAAAACAAGTTTTGCAGCAGGCATAGGTAATAAGTAATAGTGAAGAGTGAAGAAGTGCAGCCCCATGTGTGGGGCCGTTTTCTTTGTTCCTCTGCTAAAAGCACAATATTTAGTGAACATCCCCGGATCGCCCTCAAACAGGGCGGTTTACGGGGGATTTTGTGATTCTGGCCCTTTGACCCCTCTTCAATGTTGCAAATTGACGGTTCTGATCCTTTTCAGCAGGCCGAAAACCACCTTTCCACCTGTCAAGTATGCATTGTCAACAAAAACAACCCCTCATTATTGTTACATATTTTCAAGTGAGAATAACTTGCCAGTTTAGCGATTCAATGTTATACTAAACGTGCAAGCAGGTTCACCGAGTCCATTCGGGATTTGGTTAATCTACATAAATTGCAAATGAGTATATTTTGGAAAGGAATAGATTACTATGATTAAGGATTTTGGTTTCATTATTCCTCAGAACTGCCAGTTCGGCCTGGGCGCACTGAAGAAGCTGCCTGACTTCCTGAAGGCTGCTGGTTCCGACAACGTTATGCTGATCTCCGACCGCGGTCTGGAGGCTATCGGTGTTGTCGATAAGGTCCGTGCCATCATCAAGGACGCTGGCCTGAAGTACGCTGAGTACCTGGACGTCGTTCCCAACCCCACCACCGACTGCGTCGACGAGTGCGCTGCTCAGTACAAGGCTGCTGGCTGCACCGCTATCATCGCTCTGGGCGGCGGCTCCCCCATGGACGTTGCTAAGGCAGTTGGCGTCGTTGCTAAGTTCGGCGGCACCATCTCCGACTACGAAGGCGTTGGCAAGGTTCCCGGCCCCATCGACACCCTGATCGCAGTTCCCACCACCGCAGGTACCGGCTCCGAAGTTACCGTCGCTGCAGTTATCACCGACGAAGCTCGTAACTACAAGCTGTCCGTCCTGGGTCCCCAGATCTCTCCCACCTACGCAGTTCTGGATCCCGAACTGATCATGACCGCTCCCGCTTCTGTTGCTGCAGCTTGCGGCGTTGACGCTCTGATCCACGCTATGGAATCCTACATCAACACCGATGCTAACCCCTTCTCCATGGCTATGGCTGAGAAGGCAATGGAGCTGATCGGCGGCAACATCCGTAAGTTCGTCGCTCGCCGCAACGACGTCGACGCAGCTTGCGCAATGATGCTGGGCTCCACCTTCGCTGGTATCGCTTTCGCTAACAACCGTCTGGGCGACATCCACGCTATGTCTCACCCCGTTTCCGCATTCTTCCACGTTGCACACGGTGTTGCTAACGCAGTCCTGATGCCCACCTGCTTCGAGTTCAACGCACTGGCATCCGACTTCCGTTATGCTAAGATCTACGAGTACATCACCGGCAAGACCGCAGGTGCTGACTTCGTGGCTCAGGATCTGTGCGACGCTCTGCGCCAGCTGAACGCTGACCTGGGCATCCCCGCTTGCCTGGCAGACGTTGGTGTCACCGAGGACAAGATTCCTCAGATGGCTATCGACGCTATGAAGTCCGGTAACGTTCTGGTCAACCCCAGAATCACCACCGTCAAGGACGTCGAGGCTCTGTACAAGAAGGCTATGTACGCATAATCCTTCTCTCAAGGCTTATCAAAAGAGACTGGCTTCGGCCAGTCTCTTTTTTATGCCCCGGATTCCCTTCCGGGGCTTTATCTTTCCTAAAAAGATGGTATAATGAGGACACGACTCTTTTCTATCAAGGAGGTCCCACACCATGGACACCACCACCCGCGCACAGCTGGAGGGCCTGCTAGCCTCTTGCTGCCTGTCTGAACAGGACCTGGACCTGCGCACCCTCACCCAGTTATTTCTTACGCAGATGCGTATTTCCCTTTACGGAGGCAAGTCCTCCATCCCCATGCTCCCCACCTTTCTGAAGCCCTTCGGTGATCTGCCCGACGACCAGCCCGTGGCTGTGGCCGAGATCGACGACCAGGAGGTCAAGGTTTCCCTGGTCACCTTCCAGGACGGCAAAGCCGTCCTCTCCGAGCAGGATGCTTTCCCCGTTCCCGGCCGGGAGTACCCCGCTCCTCTGGAGGATCTCCTCTTTGCCGCCGCGGAACTACTGGAGCCTATGCTGGACCGGGCCAAGGATGTGGCTCTGTGCCTCTCCTTCCCCATGGACTACGACAGCAAGGGAGATGCCTGCATCCGCCGGTTCCCCGGCACCATGGAAATCAGCGACTACGAAGGCCGCTCCATTCTGGCCATTCTCCAGGAGGAATTCCAGGAGCGTGGCTACGAAGACCTGAACCTGGTGGTCATCCCTCAGACCAACGCCGTCCAGCTGGCCGCTGCTGTGGAGAACCCCGGTCAGAGCCGCTACCAGGGCATCACCTGGGGCACCCAAATCGACGGTGGCTTTGCCGCCCCCGGCTCCATGATCGTCCGTTGGTATGCCATTCCCGACCATCTGATGCTCATGGACTGCGGTTTCTCCACCTTTGAGCAGATCCCCATGGGCATGGCCGATCTGCCCAAGGACCGTGACTGCTATGGCCCTGGCCTAGACCTGTTGCTGAAAGCCGTCTCCACCGACTACATCGGCGACGCCTATCGCCTGGTGATGCTGAAGGCCGCTGAGCGGAAGCTCCTGACCTTTGGCTGCAGCCGCAGCTTCCTCTCCCTCACCACCATGGACCTGGCCACCGTCCTGGACTTCCTGAAGGATCCTGTGGCAGGAGGCACCATCGCCCACTTCTGCCAGGAACCCCAGGACCGGGAGATCGCCCTGTTCCTGGCCAACGCCGTCCTGGACCGCCCCGCCCGTTTGGTTTGCGCCATGCTCTCTGCCATGGCCTCTTTCGGCGGCATCGGCCGTGACCCCGAAGCCCCTGCCTGCCTGGGCGCTTTCGGCGAGGCTCTGGAGATTCCCCAGCTGAAAGATCGCCTGGAAACCCTGATGGCGGCCTTCACCCGTGATGTACTGGGCCACCACATCACCCTCTGTACCACCAAGGACATGCCGGCTGTGGGCTCTGCCGCCGCCGCCCTCTACAACCGCTGAACACAGGAGGATCACACATGAAAGTCATCGCCATCAACGGCAGCCCCAGAGCCAACGGCAACACCAAAGCCGCCCTGGATTTTATGGGTGAAGTTTTCGCCCAGGAGGGCATCGAGTTCGAGGTCATGCACATCGGCAGCAATCTGGCCCCCTGCACCGGCTGCTTCCGCTGCGCCAAGACCCACTCTTGTACCCTGCCCGACGACGGGCTCAACGAGATGTACCAGAAGCTCACCCAGGCAGACGGCGTGGTCTTCGCCTCCCCCGTCTACTTCGCCTCCATCACCAGCGGCATGCGCTGCTTCATGGACCGGATGGGCTGCATTGACATGAACAACGGCCGCCAGTTTCGCTTTAAGGTAGGCGTTCCCCTGGCTGTGGCCCGTCGTGCCGGCGCTGTCAACGCCATCGACGAGCTCATCCACTACATCAACTACGCCCAGATGATCATCCCCGGCTCCCTCTACTGGCCCCTGGCGTTTGGCAACAAGCCCGGCGAGGTGGCCCAGGATACCGAGGGCGTCCAGACCGTTCAGGTCCTGGCCCAGAGCATGGCCTATGTCATGAAGGCCATGGAAGCTGGCAAGGCTCAGGTCCCCGTGCCGGAACTCCCCCGGAAGTCCTTCACCAACTTTATCCGCTGAAACGAGGCTTTGTATGAACAGAAAGATCCTTTCCTTTGCCGCCATCCTGGTGGTAATCTGCGCCCTTCTGGTAGCGCTGGGTGTCCGTCAGGACAGCAAGTCCGGCCCCTCCCGGGAGACCAGTGGAAGCAGTCAGGCCCAGCAGGAGGAGCAGGAACCCACCGAGTATCCCGATCCCATCACCGCCACCCTGGCGGTCTGCGGCGACGTCATGAGCCACTCTCCCCAGACCAAGGACGCCTACGATGCCGCCACCGATACCTACAGCTACATGAACTGCTTCCAGCAGGTGGCCCCCTGGATCGAACAGGCCGACTACGCCGTGGCCAACTTCGAGACCACCCTGAACGGTCCTCCCTATTCCGGCTATCCCCAGTTCTGTGCTCCTGATGCTCTGGCCTACAACATGAAGGAGATCGGTTTTGACCTGGTGACCACCGCCAACAACCACTCCATGGACAAGGGCTTCAACGGCGTGGTCCGCACCCTGGACACCCTGGACGCCGCCGGTCTGGAGCATGTGGGCTCCTACCGCACCCAGGCCGAGTACGACGAGAACAAGGGTGTCGAAGTGGTGGACGTAGGCGGCATTCAGGTGGCCTTCCTGAGCTACACCTACGGCACCAACGGCATCCCCATCTCCGACGACAACAGCTTCTGCCTGAACCGCTTCAACACCGACTACATGGCCGAGTGCTCCACCCTGGACGAGGCCAAGCTGAAGGCCGAGCTGACCCACGCAGAATCTCTGGGGGCCGATGCCATCGCGGTCATGATCCACTGGGGCATCGAGTACCAATTCACCCAGAACAACTACCAGAACACCGTGGCCGACTTTCTCATCGCCAACGGTGCGGACATCATCCTGGGGAGCCACTCCCATGTTCCCCAGCCTATCCAGGAGGAACGCACGGTCACCCTGGCCGACGGCTCCACCCGCACCGGCTTCGTGAGCTTCTCCTTGGGTAACTTCGTGTCCAACCAGAGTCCCGCCACCGTGAACGTGAACTACACCGACACCACCGCCGTCCTGAACCTGGAACTAACCAAGAACTTCGAGACCGGCGAGACCACCGTCACCGGCGTGAACTACGTTCCCCTGCTGGTCTTCAACCGCGGTGTCGGCGCAGCCGACCAGTACCTGATCCTGGATGTCCACAAGGCCATGGCTGCCTACGAGTCCGGCGACACCTCTCTGGTGACCGCCAATCTGTACAGCAAGCTCCAGTATGCGTTGGAGGGCTGCCACAACATTCTGGGCGCCCAGTATGACATCGAGAATGTCCAAACTCAAACCGCATAAGAAAAAAGTCCGTTGCAAAAGCAACGGACTTTTTTTATAATAGGGACAGTAACTTCAGGAGGTGCCTCTATGCTGACCCATCCACAGATCGAACATTGCCCCCTCTTCCGGGACCTGTCCACGGAGGACAGAGCCTATGCTCTGACCTACTTTGACAGCAAGACCAGGACCTACGAGAAGGGGGATTTTCTCCATCAGGTTTCCTTCCCTCTCCAGCGGTTCGGGTTGGTGCTGTCCGGTTCTGTCCAGGTTTACATGGACGACATCGACGGTCACCACATCATCATGGCTCACGTGGAGCCCGGGGGACTCTTTGGCGAGTCCTATGCCTTCCTGGGGATCGATGCCCCCATCTACATCTGCGCCGTATCCGAGGCCGAGATCCTGTGGATGAGCCCCCACCGCATCAAGGCCCCTGTCTCCCCCGTTTCCCAGCTGGACCAGGAGCTTTCCAACCGCTTCGTGGCCTGTCTGGCTTCCCGAACCCTACAGATGAACCAGCGCATCCAGATCCTGTCCCGAAACACCTTGCGGACCAAGCTCATCACCTTCCTGTCCCAGTACGCGACAGAAAAAGGGGACAGCTTTACCATTCCCTTTGACCGGGCCAGCATGGCAGCCTATCTGGGTTCTGACCGCAGCGCCCTCTCCCGGGAGCTCTCCCGGATGCAGGCCGAGGGCATCCTCACCTATCACCGGAATCACTTCCGGATCCTGAAATGAGGTTCACTCTCCCCGGCGGCCCAGGACGGCAAAGTAATGGTAGTAGGGCATGAGCTCCTCAAACCCATCCAGAATGTCCTCCACCAGGTCACGGCTGTAGAGGAGCTGGTCCACCTTCCGGTAACAGCCCATGTCCACACCCTTTCGGTTGTACCACTGGTCCAGAGGTGCGGGCGGGTTGCCTTTGGGACGCTTGTAGGAATCTGCCCCCAGAAGGAATCTGTCCTGCTTGTCAAAGGTCTGGGCCAGCTTCATGAACTCCTCGGGCCGCTCATCCAACTCCTTCCGGAACCGGGCCATATAGGCGGGCTTCGCCTCGAAGACTCCCATGCCGTAGTTATAGCTGGAGGGATGGATACCAAACCAGAAGGCTGGCATCTGTGCCCAGTCCTCCCCCGCCATCCTCAGGGTGAACCAGAGGTTGCTTTTATAGGGGCCCCGGCCATAGAGCCGACGGGCATCCCGATAAATGCGGCTGATCCGCAGATTCAAAGGCAGATCGGCATGTTTGGCGGTGAATCTCTCGTATACCTCGTTGGCCAGCTGGCGGAGAGGCTCCTGGACGTGGTCGATGTACTCCTGCTTGTGAGCCTCGAACCACGGTTTTTCATTGTTGAAACGAATCCCCCAGAGGAACTCATTGGTGGATTCCGAAAATCCTTGAAACATATTTGTTCTCCTATCTTTTGGACAATTACCCTAGTATATTACCATAGAATTCTCCCTCTGGCAACAAAAAACCGCTTGTCTTTCGACAAGCGGTTTTTTACATGTAACAAAAATTACAGAGCGCCGTTGATCTCTGCCTCGCGAACCAGGCGAGCAGTATCCAGGGCGATCATCAGCTCCTCGTTGGTGGGAACCAGCAGGATTGCGTTCTTGGAGTCGTCGGTGGAGATGATACGCTCCTTGCCGCGGACGTTGTTCTTCTCGGGGTCAATCTTGAAGCCCAGGAACTCCAGGCCTTCCATGATGGAAGCACGCATGGAAGCAGAGTTCTCGCCGACACCTGCGGTGAAGACGACTGCGTCCACGCCGCCCATAGCAGCAGCAGCGGAGCCGATGCGCTTGGTGACCTTGTAGGAGAAGATGTCCAGAGCCAGCTGTGCACGCTCGTTGCCTTCCTCAGCAGCAACTTCCAGATCACGGAAGTCGGAGGAGACACCGGAAACGCCCAGCATACCGGATTCCTTGTTCAGAACGTTCTCAACGCGCTTGCCGGAATAGCCACGCTGGTCAGCGATGTACTCGGTGATTGCTGCGTCGATAGCGCCGGAACGGGTGCCCATGGGCAGACCGTCCTGGGGAGTGAAGCCCATGGAGGTGTCGATGGACTGGCCGAACTTGACGGAGCAGGTGGAAGCGCCGTTGCCCAGGTGGCAGGTGACGATGCGCAGCTCTTCCAGGGGACGGCCCAGCATCTCAGCTGCACGCTGGCAGACATACTGGTGGGAGGTGCCGTGGAAGCCATAGCGACGGACCTTGTTCTCGGTGTACCAACGGTAGGGCACAGCGTAGATGTAAGCCTTGGGGGGCATGGTCTGATGGAATGCGGTGTCGAAGACAGCGACCATGGGCTTGCCGGGCAGAACGTCCTCGCAAGCCTCGATGCCGATCAGGTTAGCGGGGTTGTGCAGAGGAGCCAGAGGCACGCAGTCACGGATGCCCTTGATGACCTTACGGTCGATCAGGACGGACTTGGTGAACTGCTCACCGCCGTGAACGACACGGTGACCAACTGCGTCGATCTCGTCCATGGACTCGATGACACCGTAGTGGTTGTGCTGCAGGATGTTCAGAACTTCCTTGATGGCAACCTCGTGGTCGGGCATCTCGACGTCAGCGTCGAACACGTCCTTACCGGTGGGGGTGTGCTTCAGGTGGCCGTCGATGCCGATACGCTCGCACAGACCCTTTGCCAGGACTTCCTTGGTGTCGGGATCCAGCAGCTGATACTTCAGGGAAGAACTACCTGCGTTAATAACCAGAACTTTCATGGGTATTACACTCTCCTTCTAGTATGTTACAAAGATATCTTGATTGCTTCGCCCTTTCGGGGTATTATATCCATATACTCTTATATTTTATCCCATTCTGACCAAAAGGACAACTATTATTTTTCCAAATTTCAAATATTTCCACCGGAGGACTTTGGCTATGCACACAATCGGCATTATTTCTGAATACAATCCCTTCCACAGTGGCCACCGCTACCAGCTGGAGGAGGTCCGCAGGACCTTCGGGGATGACTGCGCTATTGTCTGCGCCATGAGCGGAAACTGGGTCCAGCGGGGGGATGTGGCCATCAGCGACAAGTGGGCCCGGGCGGAAATGGCCCTCCACGGAGGGGCCGACCTGGTCATCGAGATCCCCACCCTCTGGGCTGCATCCTCTGCCGAGACCTTCGCCCGGGGCGGTGTCTCCCTACTGGAGGCCACCGGTGTGGTGGACACCCTCTGCTTCGGCAGTGAGTCCGGCATGGTGGAACCTCTCCAGTCCGTCGTGGAGTGCCTGGACTCCCCTCTTTGGAAAAAGCAGCTTCGGCACTATCTGGACAAGGGGCTATCCTTCCCTACTGCCCGGCACAAGGCCACCGCTGACCTGATCGGCGACCAGGCAGACTGTCTCCGCCATCCCAACAACAACCTGGGCATCGAGTACCTCCGGGCCATGAAGGCCGTGGGATCCACCATGGAGCCCTATACCATCCGTCGGGAAGGCGCCGCTCACGACGATACCGGTGATGGAGAGCAGATCCATGTGTCCGCCTCCCACCTGCGAGCCCGGTTTGCCGCCCTGGATCCCAAACCCATGACGCCCCATATGCGTGCCGAGGACGAAATCGAAGTCCGGGCCGACCCGGCCTTTCTCACCGAATGTGAACGGGCCATCCTGGCCAAGCTCCGGTCCATGGATCCGGCAGACTACACCAAGCTTCCCGACAGCGGGGAAGGACTTTCCGACCGGCTCTATGGGGCCGCCCAGCAGGCCAGGACTCTGGAGGAACTCTATGACCTAACCAAGACCAAGCGTTACACCCACGCCCGCATTCGCCGGATGGTCCTGTGGGCTTTTCTGGGGCTTACCGAAGCAGACCGCCCGGATGCACTCCCCTATCTGCGAGTATTGGGCTTTACTCCCCGGGGGCAGAAGCTCCTGAAGAAAATGAAGACCGCCGCTTCCCTGCCAGTCATCGTAAAACCTGCCCACGTTTCCAAGCTCCCTCCCCAGGCTCAGCGTATATTCCATCTGGAGGCACGGTGCACCGGCATGTATGACCTGTGCCGCTACTTCTTCCAACGAGAGCCTGGCAAGAACGAATACACGGAAAATCCGGTACGAGTTTAAAAAATATCCCCCATTCCTTAGGGAATGGGGGATATTTTTCTAGATAGTGATTAGAACAGACCAGTGATCTTTCCGTTCTCGTCCACGTCGATCTTCTCGGCGGAGGGAACCTTGGGCAGACCAGGCATAGTCATGATGTCGCCGGTGAGGGCAACGATGAAGCCTGCACCAGCGGAGATCTTCAGGTTACGCACGGTAACGGTGAAGCCTTCGGGTGCGCCCAGGAGGGCCTGGTTGTCAGAGAAGCTGTACTGGGTCTTGGCCATGCAGATGGGGCAGTTGCCATAGCCCAGCTCAGTCAGCTGCTTAGCCTGCTTCTTGGCATTGGCGGTCAGCTCCACCTTAGCACCACGGTAGATCTTGGTGACGATGGCTTCCAGCTTTTCCTCAATGGTGGCATCCAGCTCATAGGTGTTCTGGAAGTCGTTGGGCAGCTCGCACAGGCGAACCACTTCTTCAGCCAGAGCCTTGCCGCCTTCGCCGCCCTTGCCCCAAACTTCGGACAGGGCCACGTTGACACCCAGCTCCTTGCACTTGCTCTCGATGAGGGCCAGCTCAGCTTCGGTGTCCAGAGGGAAACGGTTAATGGCAACCACGCAGGGCAGTTTGAAGACGGTGGTGATGTTCTCCACGTGGCGCAGCAGGTTGGGCAGGCCCTTCTCCAGAGCCTCCAGGTTCTCCACACCCAGGTCAGCCTTGGCCACGCCGCCGTGGTGCTTCAGAGCGCGGACGGTGGCAACCACGACCACAGCGCTGGGCTTCAGGCCAGCCATGCGGCACTTGATGTCCAGGAACTTCTCTGCGCCCAGGTCGGCACCGAAGCCAGCCTCGGTAACCGCATAGTCACCCAGCTTCAGAGCAGCCTTGGTGGCCATGATGGAGTTACAGCCGTGGGCAATGTTGGCGAAGGGACCGCCGTGGATGAAGGCAGGGGTGCCTTCCAGGGTCTGAACCAGGTTGGGCTTCAGGGCATCCTTCAGCAGAGCAGCCATGGCACCGGCTGCCTTCAGGTCGTTGGCGGTGACGGGCTTATCGTCGTAGGTGTAAGCCACCACCATGCGGCCCAGTCTCTCCTTCAGGTCAGTGATGGAGGTTGCCAGGCACAGAACGGCCATAACTTCGGAAGCCACGGTAATATCGAAACCATCTTCGCGGGGAACGCCCTGCATACGGCCGCCCAGACCATCGATGACGTTACGCAGCTGACGGTCGTTCATGTCCACGCAGCGCTTCCAGGTGATCTTCTTCACGTCGATGCCCAGCTGGTTGCCCTGCTGAATGTGGTTGTCCAGCATAGCGGCCAGCAGGTTGTTGGCTGCGCCGATGGCGTGGAAGTCACCGGTGAAATGCAGGTTGATATCCTCCATGGGAACAACCTGGGCATAGCCGCCGCCTGCAGCGCCGCCCTTGACGCCGAAGACGGGACCCAGGGAGGGCTCACGCAGAGCCACCACGGAGTTCTTGCCGATCTTGCGCAGGCCATCTGCCAGACCAACGGTAGTGGTGGTCTTACCCTCACCGGCCGGAGTGGGGGTAATGGCAGTGACCAGGATCAGCTTACCATCGGGACGGTCCACTTCCTGGAACATGTTGTAGTCGATCTTTGCCTTGTAGTTGCCGTACTGCTCCAGATACTTTTCATCCACGCCTGCAGTCTTGGCGATCTCGCGGATGTTCTTCATTTCACAGCTCTGAGCGATTTCGATATCGGTCATCATGGGTAGTTCTCTCCTTAAACTTGTGTTGTATGCTTTTTAACGGGACTCAGCCCGGCTCTCTACGAGCTGAGTCCCTGGTTAAACGAACTTAGACGTTGCTGGTGGTGGAACGCAGGGTAACGTCGTGGGCGCCGCCTTCCACGATACTGGTGGGGGACACCAGGGTCAGGCGTGCATCTCTCTGCAGGTCGGGAATGGTGATGACACCGCAGTTGCACATGGTGGACTTGATCTTATACAGGGTCTTTGCCACGTTGTCGTGGAGGGAACCTGCATAGGTGACGTAGGAGTCGACGCCTTCCTCGAAGGCCAGGTCG
>JAFYPT010000011.1 GCA_017547425.1 Ruminiclostridium sp. | reverse complement strand
GGGAGTCACACTGTTCGGGGGACAGTGCGATAAAATCCCGTGACCATTCCAAGTAGCTGTCACCGGAGGTGACTGATGAGGGGGCTTTTTTGACAGAGGAGAGTTATTTTTCTGCCCCTAGCAGATCTTTCATAATGGCAGAGAGATCTTCAAATCCAGAATTAACTTCTGGGACGAGAAAACGCACAAGACCATCGTTACAGATACGATGAATTCCACTTAAAAATGTCTCTTTTACAACGGAGTCGTTGCCGAAATATGTATCAAACGTTCCGACGTGTGCTACCCAGCGACCGGAGGAACTTTTTTTCTTTCCCCAGATATGTATTCCCTTTATAAGGGATTGATATTTGGCAATAGGCTCGATTGCAGAATTGTATTTTTCCCCATCAAACTTTAAGGTGTCAATATTTTCTGCGGTGAGCAGCTGCGGGAAATCAAGAACGATACCGAGATTTAGGTTATTAGAAAGAATCAATTCACAGAGCTGGACGATTTCTTTTGCTTTGCCAAATAGAAATTTACCGCCACGATAAATGGAACCAGCTCGATTCTCCATGACGATTTCTGTGTTGGGGTAAATGGAATGTAGCTTATTCTCGAAAACTTGAAAACGTTCTGCGAATTGCTCAGGTGTGCAATAGTCGTTAAAGGGAGGGTGGACTTCGACTGTTGTTGGTGCTGTTAAATCGGTAGTTAACGCAATGACAAAATCAGCGAACTGGCTGGCCCACTCGTTGGAAAACCACAACTGGGGAACACCGTTTTTATGAGCATTTTTTAAAGTAGGAAAAGAGGAAATAAGAATGGAATCAAATTTTCGCTTGCCATAGCTGTACTCTGTGTGTAAAGAATATACATCGACTGGCTCGATTGTGCTTTTATCAAAATGTCCGGCGACTTCTTTGATATGAGCATGATACCCTTCGGGATATGGAATGTTATTATACTCCACCAGTTTGAATTTGGCATCCATCCTATCGTCCTCCTATTTCTGTTGTGTGGTACAATGTAATCTTACATCATAAAACAGAAAATATCTATAGCAGAATGGTGTGCATGCCTCGTGTTGAGATTCGAACTCAAGGGAATCGGGCGCAAGCGCCGATTCCCATCGGCCCTGGATTTTACGGCGGCCTGCGCCGCCTGCAAGAGGCCTTGCGTTCGCCCAACGATATCCGAACAACGAAAAAAGAGGAGTACCACCTAAGTAGTACTCCTCTGGTCCGAGTGTTGAGATTCGAACTCAAGGCCTCTTGAACCCCATTCAAGCGCGATACCAAACTTCGCCACACCCGGATATTCACTTCGCTGTCAGACAGCTTAGTTATAATAGCACGGGTATCGCCGTTTTGCAAGTCTTTTCTAGAAAAATATTACACAAAACGAGTTGTTTGGTTTTGGTTAAAATGCTGTCTTAGACCACGCCGGTCAGAATGACCTTTTCCACCACGATCTGGGACCAGGTTTCCAGGTAGGGGAGGGCCTCCTGTAGCTCCTGGACGGCGGCCCAGCTGCCGGACATCTTCTCGGTCTCCCGAACGGTCACTTCGCCCTGGGCCTCCAGCAGGCAGACCAGGGCGGCGTGGTAGTCGCTGACTCCGCCGTTGTTCTCGTTGAGGAAGCCCACAGCTGCCAGGGAGGTCACGGTCTCCACGGCAACCTCCTCGTCCAGTTCCCGGAGAAGGCCGGCTTCCAGGGGGTCCTCAGCGGTCTCCTCGGTGGGGTTGATGTGGCCCCCCACACCCAGGGAGAGCTTGTCGTGGAGGCGGGCTTCGGTCTGCTTCTTCAGCCGTCGCAGGAGAAAATACTTGCCCTCCTGACGGATGACTACATAGGGGATGATCTGCTTGACCGTGTTGTCATACTCCGCCTTTTCCCGCTCCATAAAGAAGTGGTTTTCCAGAATGAACCGACGGATGGTCTCCATATTCTCTGTGGTGAAGGGGACAGGGGGGAGGAGGGCCTCCAGCTCCTTCCGGTTTACCACCAGTACATGTTCCATAGTGTTCCCTCTTTCTAAAGAATCTTTAGGGTTATTATACCAGATTTTTGGCCGGAGGAAAAGAAAAACCGAGGTCCAAAAGGACCTCGGTTTGGTGCTTGTGTTGTTACTTGTCGACCTTGCGCTCAGGGATCACGAAGATGAACAGCAGGGAGCTGACCAGCAGCAGGAAGGGGTAGAACAGGTTGGGGATCACGTCGAAGGCGCTGATCTCGTAACCCAGTTCTGCCGCAGCGGACAGAGCAACCAGCATCTGTGCGCCGTAGGGGATGATGCCCTGGAAGACGCAGGAGAAGGTGTCCAGGATGGAAGCAGTCTTCTTGGGGGAGATGCCGTAGTCCTCGGCCATTTCCTTGGCGATGGGGTTTGCCATGACGATAGCCACGGTGTTGTTTGCGGTGGCGATGTCCATGGCGCCGACCAGCAGGCCCATACCCAGCTGACCACCCTTCTTGCCCTTGAAGACCTTCTTGATGCCGTAGAGCAGAGCGTCGAAGCCGCCGTGCTCACGGATCAGAGCGCAGATGGCAGCAACCAGGATGGCCACCATGGTGGTCTCGAACATACCGGCTGCGCCGGCACCCATGCTGGCCAGCAGGTCGGTGGGAGCGGTGGCGCCGGTGGCCAGCATGATGACGGCACCGGAGATGATGCCCACCAGCAGGACACGGAAGACGCTGACACCGGCGATGCCGCCGGCCAGAACCAGGATGTAGGGGATGATCTGGACCAGGTTGTACTCCTGGATGACGGGGGTAGCGGCCTGGTTCATGGAGATCACCAGGATGATTACCACGGAGAGGATGGCGGCGGGCAGTGCGATGCCGAAGTTCACGCGGAACTTATCCTGCATCTTAACACCCTGGCCGTTGCAGGCAGCGATGGTGGTGTCGGAGATGAAGGACAGGTTGTCGCCGAACATGGCGCCGCCCATGACGGAAGCCACGCACAGGGGGACGGAGAAGCCGGATGCATGGGCCACAGCCAGGGCAATGGGGGTGATGAGGGTGATGGTGCCCACGGAAGTGCCCATGGCCAGGGAGACAAAGCAGGCTACCACGAAGAGGACGGCCACAGCGTACTGAGCGGGGATGACGGACAGCAGCCAGTAAGCCACGCTCTCAGCGCTGCTGCGGCCCACGACGCCCACGAAGATGCCGGCGGTCATGAAGATGAGGATCATGATCATGATGTTCTTGTCGCCCACACCTCGACCCATGAGCTCCAGCTTCTTGTCCATGTTGACCCGGCCGTTCTGGCAGCAGGCCACCATGAGAGCCAGCAGGAAGACCACAACGATGGGGATGTTGTAGAAACCCATGGGGATCTTCAGTACATACTCAAACAGGATGCCCAGACCCAGGTAGAAAACCAGGAAAACGCCAATGGGCAGCAGGGCAATGGGATTGCCTTTATTCATTTGTTTTGAACCTCCAATTCCGGGTCAGGCGGATGTGTGTGTGAACACATATAAATAATAATGAAACCCGTCTGGCCTCATAAAAACTCGTACAGCTTAACGTACACGAAAAACTGTCGAAAGTCAAGGTTTTTTACATATTGTATAATGTGTTTTAAAAACAGGGGGAGGGGAGAAAGAAAAAAGTGAAATTTGTGCTTGCAATTTGGGGTCCGACCTGCTAAAATATCCTATGGTCTATGAATAAAGGGTGGTCCTCTGAGGTTCGGTCCAGAAGTCGGCCGGGAAAAACGTTACGAACACCTGTATAATTTAGGAGGAAAAAAGACTATGGATCTGATGAAGAGCTTTATCGAGAAGAACATGCCCGCTAAGGAAGCCCCCTCTGTTACCGTCGGTGACACCGTTCGTGTCCACCTGAAGGTCAAGGAAGGCAACCGTGAGCGTATCCAGGTGTTCGAGGGTACCGTCATTGCTAAGAAGCACGGCGGCATCAACGAGACCTTCACCGTCCGCCGCCTGTCCTATGGCGTCGGTGTTGAGAAGGTCTTCCCCCTGTACAGCCCTGTGATCGAGAAGGTCGAGACCGTCCGCAAGGGTAAGGTCCGCCGTGCTAAGCTGTACTATCTGCGCGGCCGCGTGGGTAAGGCTGCTAAGGTCAAGCAGAAGCTGTAATCCGGCACCAATAAATCATGTATCCAAAGAAAGGGAGTGCATCTGCACTCCCTTTCTTACTTGTTTGAATAAGGCGGCGAAACTCTGCGAGGCTTTTTCGCACAACCCCCTTTTCTTTATCCCCAAAATCGTGTATACTATTTTGTCAAGTTCATTTTAACCACAACGGAAGGAGATGGGAACACATGAATATCCAGTGGTATCCCGGTCATATGACCAAGACCCGCCGCATGATGGCGGAAAATCTCAAATACGTGGACGTGGTGGTGGAAGTCATCGACGCCCGCATCCCCATCGCCAGCCGAAATCCCGATATCGACGAACTGGTGGGCACCAAGCCCCGTGTGGTGGTCCTGAACCGGGCCGACCAGGCGGACCCCGCCGCCAGCAAGGTCTGGGGCGCTCATTTCCGCAGCCAGGGCATTTCCGTGCTGGAGTGCGATGCACGCACCGGCGCAGGTGTCAAACAGTTCTCCCCCATCATGCGGGAGGCTCTCAAGGAGCAGATCGCCAAGTGGCGGGAGAAGGGCCAGGTGGGCCGTCCCATCCGTGCTATGGTGGTGGGCATCCCCAACGTGGGCAAGTCTACCTTTATCAATAAGGTGGCCAAGAAGAAG
>JAFYPT010000091.1 GCA_017547425.1 Ruminiclostridium sp. | reverse complement strand
TAGCTGAGCTTCTTGGGAGCGATCTCCACGCCGGCGGCCAGCATCTTGTTGGCTGCCAGGTCGTAGACCTCCTCATAGAGGGGTGCATGGGCGGGGATGCCCTTCTCCCGGAGGGTGTTGGCAAAGATCTCGGTGACAGGGGCGTCACCGTGAACCACGAAAACCTGCTGGGGTGCAGGCTCCTTCACGGTTTCGATCCACTTGAGCAAGTGGTCCCGGTCGGCGTGGGAGGACAGGCCCTTGAAGTTGTAGATCTGAGCGTTCACGGCGATGTCCTCGCCGAAGAGCCGGACCTGCTTGGCTCCGTTCAGCAGGTGGCGGCCCAGGGTACCCTCACCCTGGTAGCCCACGAAGACAATGGAGCACTCCTCCCGCCACAGGTTGTGCTTCAGGTGGTGGCGGATACGGCCCGCATCGCACATGCCGGAAGCGGAAATGATGACCTTGGAGGCCCGTTCCATGTTCAGCATCTTGGACTCCTCGCTGGTCTGGGTCATCATCAGGCCGGGGAAGGTAAAGAGCTTTTCGCCGTCCTTCACCAGTTCGATGGCCTCCTCGTCCAGGTAACCCCGCAGGTCCCCGGAGAAGATCTGGGTGGCCTGGTTGGCCAGAGGAGAGTCCACCACCACGGTGAAGTCCGGGTTGGACTTCACCATGCCCTCCCGCTTCATTTCCCGCATGAAGTACAGCAGCTCCTGGGTTCGTCCCACGGCAAAAGCAGGGATGATCACGTTGCCCCCCCGGGAGAAGGTATCGTCGATGATCTTGGCCAGTTCTGCTGTGTAAGAGGCCACAGGCTCGTGGTTCCGGTCGCCGTAGGTGCTCTCCATCACCACATAGTCCGCCCCCAGCACATAGGAGGGGTCCTCAATGACAGGCTGGTTGATGTTGCCCAGGTCGCCGGAGAAGAGGATCTTTTTCTCCACTCCGTTTTCCTTCACCCACATCTCCACGCAGGCGGAGCCCAGCAGATGACCGGCATCCACGAAGCGGATCTTCACCTCGTCGCAGAGTTCCACGGTCTGGCCATACTCAAAGGTCACCACCTGGTCCATGGCAGCGGCGGCATCGGCCACAGTGTACAGAGGCTCCACCGGCTCACGGCCGGCACGCTTGCCCTTCTGGTTCTTCCACTGGGCCTCCATCTCCTGGATGTGGGCGGAGTCCTGGAGCATGACGGACAGGAGCTCGCCGGTGAGACGGGTGGTGAAGATCTGGCCTTTAAACCCATGCTTCACCAGCAGGGGGACCCGGCCGGAGTGGTCGATGTGGGCATGGGTGACGATGACGTAATCAATGTCGTTGGGGGCAAAATCCAGAACGGCATTGTCCCGCTCGTCTCTGCCCTGCTGGAGACCGCAGTCCACCAGAATTTTCTTGCCGGCCACTTCCACACAGTGGCAGCTGCCGGTGACCGCCTTGGCGGCGCCGAAAAAGGTCAGTTTCATGGTTCTACCTCCCCAAAATGAAAATGGAAATCCTTGATTTCCTTTTAGTTTCTTTAGTTATTATACCGCATTTCCTACCCCTTGCATAGAGCTTTTTTCCTCCCGGTGTAAAAAGTTGCCCTTTGTCCCCGGGCATGGTACAATGGAACCATCCAACGAAAGGGAGGAACTGCCCATGACCGCCATGAGCCACATCTGCATCCGGGTCCTGGACCTGGAGAAAAGCATCACCTTTTACAAAGAGAATCTGGGCCTGACCATCCAGCGGGAGATCTCCATGCCCGACCGGGGCTGGGAGCTGGTCTTCCTGGGAGACGGCACCACCGACTATCAGCTGGAGCTGTGCAAGGAGACCACCCGTACCCAGCCTTACACCCTGGGGGACGACACCCCCCACATCGGCCTGGTGGCCCAGGACTTCGACAACCTGAAGGCCAAGCACAAGGCCGCCGGTCTCATCTTCGACGAGCTGAACGGCACCATTTATTTTATCAAGGATCCCGACGGACATATTCTGGAGATTTTACCGCCCAATTAATCAAAAAAGTCTGCCGTATGAACGGCAGACTTTTTTCATACATGCTTCAATTTCAAAAGGTCGATGCGGGAAGAGACGTCGCACTTGCGATAAAGGTTCTGCAGGTGCTTGAGGAGGGTGTTCTTGCTGATGGTCAGCTTGTCCAGGAGTTCCTGGTTGTTCAGCCCCAGGAAGATGAGCTCCAGGATCTCCGCCTCCCGGCGGGTGAGCTGGTAGGTCTCGGTCAGCTCACCCATGGACCGCTCTCGGGTGATCTGCCCCTCCTGGTTTCGCAGACAGAGGTCATAGGAGAGGTTGATGTGGTTAGCCAGGGCACGGAGGTAGAAGACCTCCTGGTCGGTAAAAGCCCCGTAGGACCGGGTGCGGTAGAGGGCCAGTCTGGCCATGACCCGCCCGGCGAAGGCGATGTTCATCTGGACACAGTCGTGGATGTGATACTCACTGTACACACTCTGGCAGGAGCGGCGGACAACCCGGTCCTCTCCCTCGTAAAGCTCGCTGTCCCGGACCACCATGGACTCCACCGCATGGCTGAGCCACAGGGTATAGGAGCTCTCCACCGCTTTGATCCAGGCCTCCTCGGCCTCCCGGAACTGGCTGGGCTTGCAGAAGGGGTCCTGGTGGATGATCTCCCCGGTCTCCGGGTGGATGCGGATGTCGATGACACTGGCGTAGGTATAAGGAATCAGCAGCTTCAGCTGGGCCAGAAGGGCAGATTTCAGCTCTTCCACGGACCGGCAGGCATGGATGCGATAGACCACTTCGTTATAGAGCAAAAAATCATTCTTTTCCATGTCGACCCTCCCTATCGGTTTGCTGTGTTCTGTACTTAAATTTTACAACATCTTCTACCTAAAATCAAGTCCTGATTGCTGTAAAACAAGTATCTTGACACGGTTTATCTTGTTGATTTTCGCTAATATTGAGCATGGCTTTTTCCGAATCTTTCCGTTATAATGTACACAAGGCCAGAGTACAGCCTTTATTTCGTGTACTGATTTGGCCAACTGACAGCAAGTAATTCCACTTGTCGACCGCCAATTTCTATTGGTGCGTATCAGTCTTCCTCCACACCTTCATTCTCTTCCTTTTCATATGAGCAAGGGCCCGCCGGGAGAAATTCCGGCGGGTTCTTGTGTTTACCCGATCTTCCCACCTAAATAAATATAATCATGTTCTACTCATATACAAGAAGCCCTACTGCATACTGACCAGAATTTGCCCCCTTTGGGGCCATTGTGATTTGCCGGAAACATAGTGAAAAGAATCTGACTGTACTGGCACCATGGAGATGCCGGAAAATACGAAATCTGAGGACCACGGTATCCACGGGGTGCCGGCACAGCTGCTGACCGACGGCTACCTGGTGGCCATCTGCGAAAGCGACATCGTGGGGGAACACCAGTGGACGGGGCCGGTTCTCTTCGAAAGGGGCATCAATGGGAAGTATCACGTGATGGAAAGTCATCTGACCAATCTTCCATGGCCCATTGAGGCTTCGCCGATGAACGACAGTTACGGCTGAGGAGACGGAACCTATGCCATCCTGGTGCTCTGGTCGGACATCTATCCGGAGGAAATGGCCGGTTACCGGATGACGTATTACGATGCACAGGCTTATCAGGAAGATGGGACCATCATTCCGCTGACTCTGGATGTACCGGTGGAACCGGGCAGCAAGCTTCACATGGCCTGCCTCAATATACCGTTTAACCTGTATGACCGGGACTTCTTCGCATACGATGAAGAGGGAAATGAAATCGACCTGCGTGCCTTCCGGGAATCCCAGGGGTAGCTTGACGGCGACGGTGAAGGGAAAAGCGGTGATGGCGGTATAAACACAGACCTGTACGCATGTATTCTGATGGCCGGGCTGGGGCTGGGACGTTGGATCTGGCGTAAGACAATATGATTTCCTGACGGAAAGAATGAAACATTATACTTGAAGCATAAGCTCCCGAAGAGTGGCTGTAAAACCAATTGTGGAATTGCAGAAATTATTTGGGAGTTTTTATTTTATAGCATTGCAATATTATTCGTGGTAGTGTATAATTATACGTATGAAATTTGAAAAATATGCCATATAAATACAAATATACACAAATGTAGGAAAGGAATGTACATGAAAGAATATTGTCACCTTGAAAATGGCATCTGGTACGCAGAGCTGGACGGAACAAAAGGGCCTTATGCGCTTGGACTTGCCAGTGGAAAAGCCTTTGAGGGCCTGATTCTTAAAAACATAGAGCACATGAAAGAAGTCTACTGTCAGGCATGCACAGAAGAGCAGCTGGAGAAAATTCTTGATGATATGTACCATGGAAAATACATAAATGATCTGAAAATTTATGCCCCCCACCTGTATGAAGAAATGTGTGGAATTGCAGATGGCTGCGGAGCGGATCTTAAAGATATCATGATGTTAAACTATCTGGAAGAAGTCCCCAATGCAATCGATGAATGTTATGCAGGTGCAGGCTGCTCTGCTGCTTCCGTGATAAAGAGGGATGGCCTTCCAAATATGATTTTTCAAAACATGGACTTTACCGATGCCTATGCGGGATATGAAGCCGTATATAAAATTAAACTTAAAGAGAAATCCATCCTGATGTACGGCTTCGTTGGACAATTCGGGGGAATCGGGGTAAACAGCAAAGGGTTGGGAAACACCATCAATGTAATATGCAATTGCCCTAATAACGCAGGCTCTGGGGTTCCCTCCACCGCGATACTACGCCTGATTCTCGAGAAAGATACTGTGGAGGAGGCGGAAAACCTTCTGCACACAATTCCACGATCTACCGCCGGGTGCTATATGGTAACTGACTGTGAAAAAACGGCAGTATTTGAAGCGAGTACAAACCATGTAGAAAAAATCACTCCTGAGGGGAAAAAGTTTCTTGTTCACACAAACCATGCCCTGAAGACAAGGGATGTGATTGATGTTCCCGGAAGTTTTATCGGAAAAGAAGCACTGGTTTTAGATACCGGGTTCACCGAATTTAAGACGGTAGAGCGGCAAAAGGCACTCACAGCACTAGTGGACAGAGATTGTGAGACACTGACGGCGGAGGATGCGATGTTGTACCTTACGAGTGATCCGCTAAATGTTCAGCACGGTTTGATGTTCAGCCTTGACCTCAGTACACTGCAGTCGATGATAGCGATTTGCGATAAAGACAAGGCAGGCATCTACGTCGCAAAAGGAATGGATTCGGAGCGAAAATTTATTTATCTGACATTTAATTAATTCGTTGCGATACATAAAACTGTTTTTCAAAACGGAGGAGAAAAATGACTCAACGCACTACGCTATCTATTGGCACCAAATTAGGATATGGTGTCGGCTCTATCGGCGAAGGCCTTGCGTACAACGCATTCTATCTGTATTTTATTTACTTCCTTACGGACTATGTTGGTATTGATCCGGTTGTTGCAGGTTCTATCTCACTATTTGCCGTAATCTGGGATGCGGTAACTGACCCGCTGATTGGATATTTCTCAGACCGTATTCAGAGTCCAAACGGAAAAAGACGCTCTTTTATGTTAAAGGGGTTCATCCCCCTTGGAGCGGTTATTTTCCTGCTGTTTTCTGACTGGGAATTTCTGTCCGGAGGTATGCAGATTGCATATTTTGTAATTGTTAACACACTGTTCTGGTTCTTCTTTACGGCAGTGGATATTCCATATATGACTCTGGGCGGAGAACTTTCCGAAAGGGAAGAAGAACGACTCAGCATCAGAAGCTTCGGTACAGCTGGATATTACATTGGGTTCCTGTTTGCCTCCTCTGGTGTGGTATTGCTGCAGGAAAAATTTGCGGAAGCACTGAATGGTAATCAGACAAGAGCCTGGACCTATGTGGGACTTGTTGTCGGTGTCATCGTAGCATTGACCTATTTCATCTGTACCTGTGCAGTAAAAGGAAAGGAAATCACCGTTGAAGGTTCTGAAGAAGAAAAGAAAAATGAAATTGGTTTCCTGGATTCCGTTAAAGCAATTTTTACAATAAAGCCGTATTTGCATATTTTAGGATATGACTTCTTCTGCAACCTGGGGATTATGTTCTGGACAACGGGACAGCTGTATATCTTCGAAAGTTATGTTGGAATGAGCAGCGGAGAAATTGCATTCGCCTTTGCTGCATATGTCGCATTCATTGTTGTTTTATCGCAGATTTATCCGAGACTTGTCAGCGATAAGCATGACAAAAAAGTACTCCTGGCACTTACATTAACCATTGCAGCCGTTCTGCAGGCAGTATATATTTTCATCCCATTAACCTTTAGTGGCATCATCGTGATTCTGTTTTCGAACGCACTGACAATGACCGGCTTTTATACCTATTCCTATGCACTGCTGTTTGAAATCGGAGAGGTTGCGGTACTGAAGACCAAACACAAGCTGGACGGAATGTTTATGTCAGGGTATCAGTTCGTATATAAGTTTGGTACAGCGGTATCTATGTGGCTCTTCGGTATTGCACTGGATTATTTCCAGTATGATGCAGCCGCAGAAACCCTTTCCGAATTTACACTGGATGGCCTTAGAGCCATCGCAAGCTGGATGCCTGGTCTCATGCTCTTATGTGGCGTTCCTTTCCTTCTCATGTATAAACTGCCAAAAGGCAAGGTTGACCAGCTTAAAGCGGTGCTTGAAAGAGCGCAGAAGGGTGAACCGGTCAGCGAAGACGAATACAAAGGGATACTCTAATCTTAGAAAATAAGAAAGTCGGCTTTGCCGATTAGATTTTCAGCGGTCGACTTTCTTGATGTTTTCGAAAATCTCGTTCCGAGATTTCCTACATATTGAAAACCGGGGATGTCGTACAGTTTGACTGATTCGTCAATGTGCGACATCCCCGTTACTGTTTTATTGGGCCGCCCCGTAGAGGGAGCCTTTTTTTATTTTCTCTTGTAAGTCACATAACTGAAGGTCAGGTCCTCATGCCGGAAGGGACCTTCGGTCTCCACCACTTCCCAGTTGGGATCGTTATCCAGGTTGGGGAAGTAGCGGTCGGCTTCAAAGGCCTTTTCGATTTTGGTCACATAGGCCACATCGCATTTGTCCAAGGCGGCGTTGTACACCGACTCACCGCCGATGACGAAGGTGTCCTCCGGGCAGGCGGCCAGGGCCTCTTCCAGAGAGCGGAAAACCTCTCCCCCCTCCGGGGCAAAGTCCGGGTTGGTGGACAGGATCAGGTTCCGGCGGTTCTTGAGGGGACGGCCCCCGGGAAAGGTGGCCAGGGTCTTCCGGCCCAGAAGGACCGGGTGGCCGGTGGTAAGCTTCTGGAACCGCTTCAGGTCGGCAGGGATGTAGCACAGCTGGTCTCCCTCCAGACCGATGGCCCAGTTTTCATCCACAGCAACGATGACATTCATGCAAAATCCTCCTCAAACTGCCACAGGAATCTTAACATCCAGCTCGTGGCACTGGTAGCCCTCCAGCTTCAGGCTGTCGGTGGTGAAGCCGTAAAAGTCGGTGACGGCAGGGTCCAGCCACAGCTTGGGGGCCTCAAAGGGCTTCCGGCTGATAATCTCCTCCACGATGGGCACATGGCGGTCGTAGATGTGGGCATCGGCGATGACGTGGACCAGCTCGCCTGCCTCCAGACCAGCAGACTGGGCCATCATGCGGACCAACACCGCGTACTGCATCACGTTCCAGCCGTTGGCGGTGAGCATATCCTGAGACCGCTGATTCAGAATGGCGTTGAGGGTCTTGCCGCTGACGTTGAAGGTCATAGAGTAGGCGCAGGGGTACAGGCCCATCTCGCTGAGGTCGTGGTGGTTGTACAGGTTGGTCATGATCCGGCGGGAGGCGGGGTTGTGCTTCAGGTCGTAGAGGACCCGGTCCACCTGGTCCATCTCCCCTTCCGGGTACTTGTGCTTCACAGCCAGCTGATAGCCATAGGCCTTGCCGATGGAACCGGTTTCGTCGGCCCAGGCATCCCAAATGCCGGAGCTCAGGTCCTTGATATTGTTGGACTTCTTCTGCCAGATCCACAGGAGCTCGTCCACAGCGCTTTTCAGATACATCCGGCGGATGGTCTGGATGGGGAACTCCTCCCGCAGGTCGTAGCGGTTCACGATGCCGAAGGATTTCACCGTGTGGGCCGGGGCACCGTCCTCCCACTTAGGCCGGACGTTCTGGTCGGTGTCCCACACACCGTGGGCCAGGATATCTTTACAATTCTGGATAAAGAGTTCATCTGCTCTGCTCATGTGGGTTCCTCCTCAAGTAATCGGCCAAAGACCTCGTTCTGGCCCGCAGCGGTGACCGCCACGGGGTAAAGCTGGTTGTGAAGATCCCGGTCGCTTTGGACCTTCACCTCCATGTACTGGGGGGTATAGCCCCGCCAGAAGCCCCCCTTCTCCTCCTCAAAAAGGACGGGGACGGTCTGTCCCACCCAGCTGGTGAGCCAGCTCTTCTGCATGGCCTCGGCCACTTCCGCACCCCGATGGGCCCGCTCGGCCTTTTCGGCGGTGGTCAGCTGACCGGCCATGGCAGCGGCAGGGGTGCCGTGACGGCGGGAGTAGGGGAAAATGTGCATCTGGGAGAACCCGCACTTTCGGATAAAGGCCAGGGTCTGTTCAAATTCTTCGTTGGTTTCTCCCGGGAAACCAACAATCATATCTGTGGTGATGCCAGGGCGGTCGAAGTGCTTGCGGAGCAACTCCACGGACTCGTAATACCGGGCGGTGTCGTACTTCCGCTTCATCCGGGCCAGGGTGGCATCACAACCGCTCTGCATGGACAGATGGAAATGAGGGCAAAGATTGGGCAGGACCTTCAGCCGCTGGCAGAAGTCCTCGGTGACCGTCCGGGGTTCCAGGGACCCCAGACGGACCCGCATCTGAGGCACCGCCCGGCAGACGGCCTCAATCAGGTCGTCAGGGCCGGGTTTGCCCTCCAGATCCCGGCCGTAGGAGGAGATCTCAATGCCGGTGATGGTCAGTTCCCGGTAGCCCTTCTCCCCCAGGGCCTTGGCTTCGGCCACGGCCTGGTCCAGGGGCAGGGAGCGAACCGGACCACGAGCGTAGGGAATGATGCAGTAGGAACAGAAGTTGGTGCAGCCGTCCTCCACCTTCAGCATGGCGCGGGTGCGGCCTTCCAGGCCGCCGGCGGGGAGGTATTCAAACACCCGCCGTTTGAAGGCTTCGTCCAGGGAGACCGTCTTTTTCCGTTCCTCTGCCAGCCCCTCCAGCAGGGTCAGAAAGCCCATCCGGTCGCCGGTACCGCCAATGAGGTCGGCGGGAAGACCGGAAGCCTCTTCCGGGGAGACCTGGGGATAGCAGCCGCACAGGGCCACGATGGCCTCCGGCGCACGCTTTCGGGCCTGACGGACGGTCTGACGGGATTTCTTGTCGCTGACGGCGGTGACCGTGCAGCTGTTCACAATATAAACATCGGCCGGTTCCTCAAAGGGGACCAGACTGTGGCCCCGGGACAGGAGGATCTCCTCCATGGCCTGGCTCTCGTACTGATTCACTTTGCAGCCAAGGGTAGTGATGGCAATGCGCATAGGAGGTTCCTCCTCATTTATTCTTGAAGTTTTATTATAATACAGGTCAGGCCCTTTTGACAACGAATTTCCCTTGAAAATCCTAAAACTTTCTCTTCCCTTTTCCGTCCTCTTCTGATATAATGTTTTGCATTCTATTTTCAGAGAGGAGGTCCCTGCCATGTCCCATTCCTTCTTTGCGTACATCGCCCGGATGCGGTACATCGGCCGTTGGGGCCTCATGCGCAACACCGTCCAGGAGAACATCCAGGAACACAGCCACATGGTGGCCGTCCTGGCCCACGCCCTGGCGGTCATTCGCCGGGACAAATTCGGCGGTGACGTAGACCCCGGCCATGTGGCCGTCCTCATGTTTGTGCAGGGCGGGCAATCGCTCATCTGGACACTCGGCAGGACAGAGGAACACCGCCGCATGCTCCTGCTGGCCACCGGGCGCAAGTGGG
>JAFYPT010000010.1 GCA_017547425.1 Ruminiclostridium sp. | reverse complement strand
GTATGAGCTGGCCCTGGGCGGCACCGCCGTGGGCACCGGCCTGAACTCCCCCAAGGGTTTTGGAGAGGCCGCCGCAGAGGAGGCCGCCACGCTGACAGGACTTCCCTTCCGCACCGCCCCCAACAAGTTCCACTCCCTCACCGCCCACGACGCCCTGGTGTACTCCCACGGGGCTCTGAAGGCCCTGGCCGCCAACCTGATGAAGATCGCCAACGACGTCCGCTGGCTGGCCTCCGGCCCCCGGTGCGGTCTGGGTGAGATCTTCATCCCGGAAAACGAACCCGGTTCCTCTATCATGCCCGGCAAGGTGAACCCCACCCAGTGTGAAGCCCTCACCATGGTCACCGTCCAGGTCATGGGCAACGATACCATCATGGGCATCGCCGCCAGCCAGGGCAACCTGGAGCTGAATGTCTACATGCCCGTGCTGGCCCTGAACTACCTGCAGTCCGTCCGTCTCCTGGCCGACGGCATAAACTCCTTCACCGCCCGCTGCCTGGAGGGCCTGACGGCCAACCAGGAGAAGATGCAGGAGAATCTGGACCGGTCCCTCATGACGGTCACCGCCCTGACCCCCATTGTGGGTTACGAGAACGGAGCAAAGATCGCCAAGCTGGCCCACAAGGAGGACATCTCCCTGAAGGAGGCCGCTGTGAAGCTGGGCCTCTTCACCCCGGAGGCATTTGACGAGGCATTCCATCCGGAAAAAATGGTCTAAGGAGGATTCCAACATGGACATCAACGCCGAATCTTTGGCTTTACACTATGAACTCAAGGGCAAGCTGGAGGTGGTCTCCCGCTGCCCCATCCAGACCCAGAAGGACCTCTCCCTAGCCTACACCCCCGGTGTGGCCACCCCCTGCCTGGAGATCCAAAAGGATCCCGCCAAATCCTTCGCCCTGACCCGCCGCCAGAACATGGTGGCCGTCATCACCGACGGCTCCGCCGTTCTGGGTCTGGGCAACATCGGCCCCCTGGCCGGTATGCCCGTCATGGAGGGCAAGTGCGTCCTCTTCAAGGAGTTTGCCGGGGTGGATGCCTTCCCCATCTGCGTGGACACCCAGGACGTGGACGAAATGGTCAAGACCATCGCCCTCATCTCCAAAAGCTTTGGCGGCATCAACCTGGAGGACATTTCTGCCCCTCGCTGCTTCGAGGTGGAACGCCGCCTGAAGGAACTCTGCGACATCCCCGTCTTCCATGACGACCAGCACGGCACCGCCGTGGTCATCACCGCCGCCCTCACCAACGCCTTGAAGGTAGTGGGCAAGAAGAAGGAGGAGGTCCGCATCGTCATCAACGGCATCGGCGCCGCCGGTGGCGCTGCCGCCAAGCTCCTGCTGGACCAGGGCTTTTCCAACATGACCCTCTGCGACAAGGACGGCATCCTGGTCCCCGGTGACCCCAACCTCACCGGCCACCACGCCCAGCTGGCCGACCGCACCAACAAAGAGGGCCGCAGAGGTTCCCTGGCCGACGCCCTGGTGGGGGCCGATGTGTTCATCGGGGTCTCCCGTCCCGGTCTGGTGACCGGGGAAATGGTGGAAACCATGGCCAAGGACCCCATCATCCTCTCCATGGCCAACCCCGTCCCCGAGATCATGCCCGACATCGCCAAGGCCCACGGGGCTGCCGTGGTGGGCACCGGCCGGTCCGACTTCCCCAACCAGATCAACAACGTGCTGGTTTTCCCCGGCCTGTTCAAGGGGGCTCTCTCCTGCGGAGCCGTCCAGATCACCGAGGAGATGAAGTACGCCGCCGCCAAGGCTCTGGCGGATATGGTGTCCGACGAGGAGCTTTCCCCCGAGTACATCCTCCCCTCTCCCCTGAACCGTGCCGCCGCCGCTGCGGTGGCCAACGCCGTGGCTGCCGAGGCCCGACGGGCAGGGATCGCAAGATTCTGATTCCTTGCCCCCTCATCCGTCACGGCTATGCCGTGCCACCTTCTCCCCAGGGAGAAGGCTTTGGCCATAGGCTTCCCCCTGGGGGGATGCTGTCTGCGAAGCAGACGGATGAGGGGTTCCTGAACAAGATAAAAGAACGGACGACCAAATATGGTCGTCCGTTCTTTTATTGGGACAGGATGGCATCGTAGTCATACTGTTGGAGGAAGGTTCGGAAGGCATCCAGCCGCTGGTCGATCTCCTGGCTGTCCAGGGGTTCTCCCAAAACCATCTCTTCCAGAAGCTCTTCACACACCGCCGGGGAGTAATGGACGTAGTCGCAGTACTGGCTCAGGTCGGTGATCCGCCGGGTGTTGTCCATGAAGTAAAAGACCCGGGTGTTGCTGCGGGAGGTCAGGCTTTCCAGCACCCTCTGGTGCATGGTCAGGGTGGCCTCCAGCTCACCGCTTTCCGTGGTCATGTGCCAGAAGAGGATGCTGTAGGGGGCCAGGTAGAAGGTGAAGGTCACCTCAGGGTTTTCATCCACCCTCCGGAGGATGTTCTCCAGGTTCTCCTCCGCCGCCGCCAGGAAGGCGTCGTCAGACACCTCCGTCCACACGGGCTCCTCCATGGTGCGGTACACACTGATGGCCGTCTCTTTGCTCCAGACCTGGTCCTCTCCCCAGGTGTAGCCGCCGGTGGCCTCGTCCCGGTGGTTCCCCTCCCAGGCCCGCTCCAGCACTTCGGTCAGGTCCCAGAAGAACATCTCCTTGTTCAGGAGGTAGGTCACATCGTTGAAGGGGTTCTGGTCAAAGAGATAGGTCGGTTCCACCCAGGTGTTTTCCGCGTCCAGCCGCCGTAGGCAGTTGGAATCCACCCCCCAGTAGACCTCCTTCACGGCATGAGACTCCAAGGCCCGGTCCAGGGGACCGTAAAATTCGGAGAAATATCCCCCCAAAACGATCAGCTTCTGGGCCTCTCCCCCGGTGAGCCGGTCCAGATCCTCGGTGTGCATGTTGGCCGTCACGGAAGTCCCCAGCAACAGGGTGTCATACTCCAGATGTTCTGCGATGCCTTCGTTCTGATACCGGCCGTCCCGCAGGGTGAGGGGCAGCCCGACCGCCGGACCATGAAAATGATACCAGGGATCCACCACCCAAACCACACCGGCAAACAGCAGGGAGAGGACGAGGGCAGCCCCACAGAAACAGGCAAGAAATCGTCGGTTCATGAATCCACCTCTCAGAACTCAGAATAAAGGAATTGGGTGACCCCCGTGAAGGAGATCAGCGCCCAGAAGAACAGGACACCCAGCAGCAGGCCCAACCGGGCCCCAAAAACCACCTGGGTCTCCTTCTTCTCCTCTCCCCCTTCCAGGAAGATGAGCAGAAAGGCCCCCAGGAAAAAGACCATGGTCATGAGCAGGGCCAGTCTGGTGAGGTCCAGCCCCAGGTAACGGCCCAGCCAGGCCTCTGCCGGCAGATGGAAACAGTCGGTAAAGGCCGGAAGGATGCCGCTGAACTGGCAGGCCGCGATGCTCTTGCACAGGGCAATGCCCTCCCCAATGGAGGAGGCACGGAAGAAGATCCAGCAGAAGCAGACAAAGGCAAAGGTGACCGCCCAGGTGAGGACAGGGTGGAGTTTCTCCACCCGCTTTCCCCAGACCCGGTCAAAGACCATGGCGCAGCCGTGGAGACCACCCCAGAGGGCGAAGGTCCAGTTGGCCCCGTGCCACAGGCCGGAAACCAGGAAGACGATCATGATGTTGCGGCAGGTGACGAGGGTCCCCCGGCGGCTGCCTCCCAGGGGCAGATAGAGGTAGCGGGTGAAGAACCGGGTCATGGTCATGTGCCACCGCTTCCAGAAGGAACCGATGGTCAGGGCCTGATAGGGGGCCTTGAAGTTGTCCGGCAGGTCGATGCCCAGGAGGCGGCCAATGCCCCGGGCCATGTCCGTGTAGCCGGAGAAATCAAAATAGAGCTGGAAGGTATAGCTCAGCACCACCAGCAGGGCCGTGCCGGAGTTCAGCTCCGGGATGGAGGCAAAGCCCCAGTCCGCTCCCTTGCCGAAGGTCTGGGCCAGGATGACCTTTTTCCAAAGACCCAGAGTGAAGAGCCAGATACCCTGGGAGATCTCCGCCGCGGTGACCCGCCGCCCAGCCGCCTGCCGGAACTGAGGAATGACCTCATCGTGGAAGGCAATGGGACCGGACACCACGCAGGGGAAGAAGCTCACGAAGCAGGCGTACTCCAGGAGGCTGTAGTCCTGCTTCGTGCCCCGCCAGCAGTCCATCAGGAAGGCCAGCTGCTGGAAGGTGAAGAAGCTCAGACCCAGAGGGACCAGGATCTTCTGGATGTGAAGAGAGGACCCGAAGAGCAAGTTGAGGTTATCCAGAAAGAAATTTGTATACTTAAAGTAGACCAAGGGAAGGAGGCTTCCCACCACCCCCAGGACCAGAATGGCTTTCCGGCGGCGCTGGGCGCGGCAAAGCCAGTTCCCCACCCCGTAATGGAAGAGGATGCTGCCCACTAGGACGACCAGCAGCTCCCACCGGGTCCAGCCGTAAAAAACCAGGGAGGCCGTCAGCAGGACCCCCTGGGCCCCACGGCCATAGCCTTTATGGTTCAGCCCCCACCACAGGGTGACGGTGAGAGGCAGAAAAACGAAAACAAACAGATAGGACTGAAAGGACATGGTGTTCCCTCGCGCTTTCTTTTACTCTGTGCGCTAAAGACGCACTATTTAAGTATAGAAAGGTGAACCATCGAAATCAATAGGCAAAACACCAAATTTCCCGGGAGAGGTTATGAATCATGCCATCTACAAACGTAAAAACGGACGACCGCTCGGTCGTCCGTTTCCTTTTATTCCGCTGTGATAACCAACCGGTACTGGACCGGCAGACCGCCGAAGAATTTGGCGGCATCCACCACGTCCCGGTTGTCGATCTCGTAAATGTCCTGGGCGGTCAGCTTGCTCACAGGAACCGTCAGGGAGCAGATGGTGGGGGTCTCGTCCGTCCCCATCCAGATTCGCCAAATCTCCACCTGGTCGGTGTGGCGGAGGGCCTCCCGGATATATTCGATGATCTTCTCGGCCCGGCCACGGGTGTACCGGTGCCAGCCCAGGGCCACCTTGTGCTTCTTCTGGGTGTAGACATCCTCCCCCTCTTCAAAAGGCAGGAGGCAGAAGTCGTCGTCGTGGCCCCCGTCGGTGACCCGGCCCAGCAGGTCGATATCCACCCGGCGGTCGGCGCAGAGGATGACCTCAGGCTTGTCCCGGTCAAAGCCCGGTTCCAGCAGTGCCGGGGGGATGTTCTTCACCCCCTGGGCCAGGGCCTCGTTCACCGACAACAGCTTGTCGTGAGGATTCTGCACGGCCTCCAGAGGGTAGTCCGAGGCCAGATAGGTCAGATGGCTCATGGTCCTTCCTCCTTACAGGTGCTTTTGCAGGGAGATGGCTACATAATCCTCCATCTGGCGCATGGCTCCCGTGGGGAAGAAGCCGTTCTTGAACCAGAACCGCTCGCTCTGGGCGTTGCCATAGCTGTAGGACAGCTCCACCCAGGCGAAGCCCCCCTCCTTCAGCCAAGCGAACAGGTCAACCATCAGGCGGCTGCCCTCCCCCTGGCCCTGGCGGGCGGCATCCATCATAAAGAGACCGATGTAGGCGGTGTTCTCCTCGGGGTAGCTGGTGACCAGCTCCAGGGTAGCCACCAGCGCTTCTTCCTGCCAGAAGCCCAGCCAGTACTTGTCCTCCAGGGTCTTGCCTGCGGGAACCGCATCCAGGTCCTCCTCCAGGCCCCCTTCCGGGACGGGCTGATTCATGGCGGCAAAATACTGGGGGTTGCTGCCGTACAGGGCCAGAATGGCAGGAAAGTCCTCCTCCCCCAGCTTCTTTACGGTGTACTCTTGGGTGATCTTGGTGATATCCAGTGTCATGCTTGTATCCTCCTTATGATTGGGCATCTATAATCCGCCCTTCCCAGTCCAGGACCTGGCCCTCTGCCGACAGGAAAAGTTCCTCCGGCGGGACCTGGGAAGAAAACTGCATAGGAGACAGGACTGCGGCGTAGCTACCTGCATTGGTGACCACCACCAAATCTCCCGGTTCCATCCGGGGCAGGAGGCAGTCTCGGGCCATTACATCCGCCCCAGTGCACAGGTTGCCTGCCAGGGTGACCACCTCGGTCTCCCCCCGCTTAGGAATCGGCAGGAAAGCGAAGGCGTCTGACTGGGTGAAGAGGGGTTCAGTCCCCACAGGGACTTCCGCCCCGGCATAAAACTCCACCAGCCGTGCCAGGGAGGGCCGAAGAAAACCGTTGAGGGTGTTGTTCAGGATCAGGAAGATTTTCCCCTGAGAAACCTTTTTGTCCATAACCCGGGTGACATAGCCCCCGCTCTGCCCGACAAGGAAACGGCCGGTCTCCAGGCACAGGCGGGCCTTGGGAAAGAATTTTTTGCAACGGCCCCACAGTTCGGTCAGGTCCCGGCCCAGACCGACAGTGTCCAGGGGTGTGTCCCCAGTGCCGTAGGGGATGCCAATGCCCGAACCCAAGTTGATGAATTCAAGTTCACAGCCCAGGACGGCTTGAAGTTCCATAGCCACAGACAGGCAGTTCTTATAGTAGGCCAATAAGACCTCCTTCCGCCTCTCCTGGCTTTTCAGATGGATGTGGAATCCCACGATGCGGAGATAGGGTTCCTGACGGATCCAGGGTGCCGCAGCGATGATCTGCTCCTCGTCCACACCGAACTTGTTGGGGGCGGCATCGGGACTGTCGAAACCAAAGGCCGGGTTCACCCGGAGGCCAATGTCGATGGGTTCTCCCCGTCGGCGGGCCATGTCAGCCAGACGGCGGACCTCATAAAGGCTGTCGGCGGTAATAACTGCCCTGTCCCAAGCCCCTTCCAGAGCAGCATCCGACCGACCGGGGGCAGAGAACTGGATATCCTCCCGGCCAAGGCCCAGACTGGCAGCCATCTCCACCTCACCCAGGCTTGCGGCATCCGCCCCAATGCCAGCTCCGAAGATCGTCCGGAGGACCTGGGGGTGGGGGTTGGCTTTCACAGAGTAGAGGAACGACACTCCTGGAAAATCCTCTCTCAGTCGGGAAATTCGGTCCAGGATGGTTGTCTGGTCATAGAGAAAAAAACTGTCCCGGGTCTTACCCAGGGCTTTAATCACCGATTGATTTATCATGGTACTCCCTCCTCCCGTTTTTGAATCTTCACGCTTAACTTTAACAAATAGGAATCCGGGTCCTCGGAGGTGGTGTAGTTTACCAGATCCTCCTCGTAGAGGTCCCCGTCGATGGCATAGCCCTGGTCCCGTACCCAGTCCCGTAGGCGGCAGATGGCCTCATACTCGGACTGATAGGACCCCTGGTGGTAAAGGACCGCATAGGTCCCTCCGGGCCGCTGGTAGAGCTGCCAGCCCTGGGTCTCTTCCGGGACCGGGCAGTAGTAGAAGTCCTCCCGGACCTCCTCCTGGTCCAGGTTCTCCTGACAGAAAATATCCCCCGGGGCACTGGCCCCACTCCCCTGCTCTCTGGCCCAGGTGAGCAGCTCCCGGATGTGGAGGAGATACACCGATTCCTCAAACTCCCGGAAGGTTGGAGCCTTCACCACGGCAAAGGTGGCAGGGGACAGCTCTTCCAGGCGAATCTCCCCCGGCCGGACCTCCTGGGCCAGGCAGGTGGTTCGTATGGTCTCCCGCAGGAGGTTTCCCATCCGCTCCAATCGCTTCCGCTCTTCCTCCAAGGCCCGCTCCTTCTCCTCCAGAAGCTCTAGCAGAGCCTCGGGGCTACGGCGGGTCAGGTAGTCCCGAATCTCGGCCAGAGGGGTATCCAGGCGGCGGAGGGCTGAAATCAGGTCATAGGTGGCCAGCTGACGGGCAGAATAGTAGCGGTAGCCGTTCTCCCCCACCCGCTGGGGTTTTAAGAGCCCGATGTGGTCGTAGTGGAGGAGGGTGTCCTTCTTCACCCCGCACAGGGCGGCAAACTCCGCCGTTTTGAAGAGGTGTTTGTCCACATCATCCCTCCTTACCAAAAAAGTGTCGGAAATCTATTGACTCTGGGGTAGCCCCATAGTTTATCCTTAGTATATCAAATCCACGTGACACGAGCAAGGTTCCCTTGCTCTTTTCTTGCGTAAATTTCGAGGTGAATTGTTTTGTCTTCTTCCCACGCAGCCCTGCCTACCCGGTCCTGGAAGACCTTTGCCCGCTATGTGGCCCCGTCGGTGTCGGCCATGGTCCTCTTCTCCTCCTACACCATCATTGATGGTATCTTCGTCTCCAAGGGTGTGGGCGAGATCGCTCTGGCCGCGGTGAATATTTCCCTTCCTTTTATCAACATCCTCTCCGGCATTGCCATCCTTCTGTCCATGGGAACTTCCACCCTCTGTGCCTTCGCCATGGGCAACCAGGAGCATGACCGGGCCGAGGAAATTTTCACCCAGACGGTGGTGGCCATCCTGGCGGTGTCCGTCTTACTGACCGTAGGGGTTTCGATTTTTGCGGAGCCCTTGGGCTATCTGCTGGGTGCCGGTCCCCAGACCATTGGCTACACCACCCAGTACCTCCACGTGATCTGCCTGTTCTCCGTCTGCTTCATCCTGTCCTACTGTCTGGAGGTCATGGTCAAGGTAGACGGTGCCCCCATCCTGGCCACCATCGGCGTGGGCATCAGCTTCATCATCAACGTGGGTCTGGATTACCTGTTCATCTTTGTCTTCCACTGGGAGGTCTTCGGTGCCGCTCTGGCCACCGGCCTTGCCCAGCTGGGCAGCATGGCTTTCTTCCTGAGCTACTTCCTGTCAGGCAAGTCCAACCTCCACTTCCGCAAGTTCAAGCTCAAGCTCCGGGAGTTCAAGCGCATCCTCCCTCTGGGCATCGCCGACTGCTCCATCGAACTAATGCTGGGCTTTCTGACCCTCCTGTACAACCATGTCATCCTGGCTCTGCTGGGGGAGGAATCCCTGGCCATCTACGCCGTCATCGCCTACATCAGCCTTCTGGTGTCCATGGTCATGCAGGGCATCGCCCAGGGTATGATGCCCCTGGTGAGCCTGGCGGTGGGCCAGAACGACCGGGATTCCGTCCGGTACTACCTGAAACAATGTCTCTTTACCGTCCTGGCAATTGGCCTGGTGGTGGAGCTGGTCTGCCAGCTGGCCCCCGGGGCCATCACCTCCCTCCTGCTGGAGGGGGACAGCGCCCTCTTCGATGACACGGTCTCCGCCCTGCGGCAGTACACCCTATCCTATCTGCCCGCCGGTATCTCCATCGCCCTGGCCGGTTACTTCGCCGCTCTGGGCAAAGGTGGGGCCTCTGCCCTTCTCTCCCTGTGCCGGGGCTTCCTGTTCCTCCCCGGCGCTCTCCTGGCTCTCTTCGCCCTGGGCGGCGGCCTGAGCATCTGGATGGCCGCCCTGATTGGTGAAGTCGTGACCCTGGCTCTGGGTCTCCTCCTTCTGCGGAAAGCAAAATTTTAATCATTCTCCTTTCTCTTGATAAAAGCTGCGCCGAAGACTGCTCCTCTTCGGCGCAGCGCTTATTTGCCTATGAAAAAAGGTTGGTACCAGATGGCACCAACCTTTTCGTTTCTTTTGACTTGTTACAGATCGCAGGCGATCAGGTCCTCGAAGGTCTGACGGCGAACGGCCAGACGAGCCTGTCCCTCGTGGACCAGCACCAGGGCGGGTCGGCAGAGACGGTTGTAGTTGGAGGACATGGTGAAGTTGTAAGCGCCAGTGGT
>JAFYPT010000009.1 GCA_017547425.1 Ruminiclostridium sp. | reverse complement strand
CTACGAGATCGATCCTTCCACCGGCGTGGTCAAGGACGTCCTGCAGCCCATCGACGGCGACATGCTGTTCGGCCTGAGCTACTCCGACAAGTTCGATACCTTCACCGGCATCATGAACTACTACCTGTACGTTGATCTGGCCCTGACCCACGAGGAAGAGGCTCTGATGATGGATTCCTACGATGCAAGCATCAACGAGTTCACCTACCACAAGATCAACATGCTGTCCTACCTGAAGGAGAACAGCCAGGGCTTCACCACCGGCGAGACCGGCAACGGCGCATCCAGTGAGGTCGTCTTCTGCGGCGTCACCACTCTGCCCGGCGGTTACTTCTTCGAGGATACCTACAAGGATTACAAGGGCAGCTGGGACTACAGCGGCAATCAGGTCACCTACATCGCTGACCAGACCATCGTCCTGCTGGACAATGTCGGCCGCCTGTGGTACATCGACGAGATCGTCGGCATGACCAGGGAAGCTGACGAGTGGGGCTCCGCCGCTTACATGAAGGGCGACGGCAGCTACATCACCTCCATGGACGGCTTCCGTAAGGGCGTCTTCGAGCAGGAGATCGTGGATGCTGAGGGCAATGTGTCCTACAACCTCTTCAACATCCGCATGATCGAGGAGACTCCTCTGACTGCCATGTTCCACGAGGGTTCCATGCCCCGCATCACCTACCACTTCTCCGATATCGAGTATGCTGGTAAGACCGCTGAGGGCGCACCCATGTTCGCAATGAGCCTGTACGACTACTGGAACGAGGGCACCACCAACGAGCTGTACCTGTACGTCGCAGGCATCGGCACCGGCGAGTGGGTCATGGACTACGAGACCTGGGAGTCCTACGAGGTCATGACCGAGTCCCGTTTCTACAACCTGGGCGACACCGGCGCGAACAACATCATCGCCACCATCCACAATGCGAAGGTGACCGGCGGTGTTGATCCCGAGGAATCCGCTGAGGTCGAGGAGACTGTCGAGGTCAATGCGCTGACCGCTGGCGTCTACTCCAAGTAATTTCATACCTGCAAGGGCCATCACTTCGGTGATGGCCCTTTTTCTTAACGTTTTTTGAACATTTGCCCCGAAACCTTGACAGTTTCCGGGGGGAATCCTATAATAAGGCAAAAAAGGAAAGGATGGTTTTTATGAAAAAACTGATCTGTATGGCCCTTGCATTGATGCTGGTCTTCTCCGGCTGTGCCCAGCAGACCGCCGAGCCTGTCCCCTCTGAGGATGCGGTCCAGCCCGGTACCGAGGCATCCGGGAATCTGGAAGCCACCGAAGTGGATCCCCCCAAGGTCACCCTCCCTGTGGGTAACGGCGATGGCCAGGGCGTTCAGGAGATCCAGGTGGCGGGCGCCACCGGCGCGGAGCGCATCGAATACAAGCAGAACGCATCTTCCGTCCGCTATATCACCCGGGTGGAGGATCTGCCCGACTACGAGGCCCTGGACGGCTACAGAAGCGCAGAATACTTCCAGACCAATGCACTGCTGGTCGTGGTGGATACCGTCACCAGCGGCTCTGTGAAGGTCTCCATCGGCTTTCTGGGCGATGGCACCGTGACCCTGGCCAAGGAGATGTCCGGCACTGTGGGCACTGCTGACATGGCCACGTGGCTCCTGTGGGCGGAAGTGGAACAGGGCCTGACCGAAAACTGGACCGTCACCAATCCCGGCGTCCAGAATAACCTCAGCACCTATTGATGGAGGCCCGATGAAGAAATTTGTGTGCATCCTCCTGATGCTGGTATTGCTGGGCGTGCTGGGTTACTGCATCTGGCAGATCGTGGGAATCACCGACGAATACCAGGCCGGTGTGGAAGTCTACGAGGAGCTGGAGCAGTTCGTGGTCATGCCGGAAACTGTGCCTGTGGAAACCACCGCTGATGAAGAGGCCGTCGAGGTGGAGACCAAACCTGCGGCGATCCAGTGGCCAGAAGTGGACTTTGACGCTTTGGCAGAAGTCAATAGCGACGTCGTTGGATGGCTCTATATCCCCGGCACGGTGATCAACTATCCCGTGGTGCAGGGCGCGGACAACGAATATTACCTGAAGCACCTGTTCGACGGCAAGGCCAACAGCTCCGGCTGTATCTACCTGGACTGCGGTGCGGAAGGGGACTTTACCTCCATGAACAGCGTCCTCCACGGCCACCACATGAAAAACGGTTCCATGTTTGCGGGCATCTGCAAATACAAGGACCAGAGCTACTTCGATGAACATCCCACCGCCATGCTCCTGACGCCCGATGGCAATTACCTGGTGGAGTTCTTCTCCGGCTATGTCTGCGAGACGACCTCTGACGCCTGGGATTATGACTTCGACGACGCCTGGCTGGATAAGCACATCCGTTCGTCGTACTTCGACGCCGATGTGGTCCCCACCACGGAAGACAAGATCCTGACGCTCTCCACCTGCAGCTACGAATTCAAGGACGCCAGATTCGTCCTCCACGGCATTCTGGTCCCCGCGTAAAAAGACACCCGGCCTTTGGCCGGGTTTTGTCTTGACATTTTTTGCGCGATGACTATAATAGGGGAGGAGAGGAAGTGATTCCATGGCAGTTCGACTGAACGATGACAAGGAAATGGTGGCTATGATCCGCGAGGGTCTGAAGCGCACCGGCGGATACTGCCCCTGCCGCTTGGAGCGGACCGAGGAGAACAAGTGCATCTGCAAGGAGTTCCGGGAGCAGATGGAGGACCCCGATTTCAAGGGTTTCTGCCATTGCATGCTGTATTATAAGGACTAAAAAAGAAATTTCAAAAATTTTGAAAAAAGTAGTTGACAAATCCGGAAGGGTATGTTAAGATATCGAAGTCGTCGGGCGGAAGACCGGCGGCCAAGAGAAAAAGATCTGGGCGAGTGGTGGAATTGGTAGACTCGCTAGATTCAGGTTCTAGTGTCCATTACGGACGTGCGGGTTCAAGTCCCGCCTCGCCCACCAGAATCTTTTCCTCTTTCAGAAGTTTATATATTTGGGCGAGTGGTGGAATTGGTAGACTCGCTAGATTCAGGTTCTAGTGTCCATTACGGACGTG
>JAFYPT010000090.1 GCA_017547425.1 Ruminiclostridium sp. | reverse complement strand
CAGGCCGAAGCCCCCGAAGTCCAGCCCATCCGGTCCCAAGTCCAGGGCAGGGATCAGCAACGGTTCCCCCGCCGCCAGGGCAGAGGCCGCCTCCCGAAGAGTCAGAGGCCGAAACCCCTGTCCCGCCATGCTGAAGTCCTTTAGAACGGACATCCGCCGGACGGGGTCGCTCTCCTGGTCAAAGACCGCCTCCAGACTGTCGGTCCGCACCACCCAAAGCTGGGACTCGGTGCTCTGGCAGGTGTCCTGAAAGGCGTAGCTCAAAAGAGGCTCCACCAGCGCCGGGGCGGACTGGGGCAGGAGGATATGCTCCACATGGGCGCAGGTCACCACCTGCCCGCCGCTGGCGGCCAGGTCCTCCAACGCCCCGGCGGGGGTCCTGCCCTCTCCCTGGTAAAAGGTAGGGTCCGACCCGGCACGGCCCTCGGCAGCCGCCCGGAGGGTCATCCCCCGGCGGGAGGGTTCCGCCCCCAGGACCCCTGCCACAGCGGTGTTGCCCATCTCCTGGCTCTGGGGTCCACAGCCCGACAGCAGGACCAGGGCCAGCAGCAAAGCGACAACTCTCATCCCTGCCGCCTCCTGTTCCGCGTGTGAAGGGCAGCCTCCCGAAGTTTCACCCAAGGTTCGGGCCAGCGGATGACCCCATAACCCATCTGCCGCTCCTCTCCGGCGGCAGCGAAGGGGGTGAGGTAGGGGGTGCCGAAGCTCTCCAGCCGGGCCAGACGGCCCACCAGCACACCTCCCAGGCCCACCACGGCATAGAGCCCGCCCACGCTGGCAGCGATGGCCAGCCCGAACCGCCACAGCCGCAGGGCGGCGGAGAACTCCTGGCTGGGGACGGTGTACCCGGCGATCCCCGCCACGGCTACCACGATGAGGACCACCGGGGAGACGATCTTGGCCTCCACGGCGGCAGACCCCACCACCAGCCCCCCCAGGATGGACACGGTGGTGCCCACAGGTCCCGGCAGGCGAAGTCCGGCCTCCTGGACGATCTCAAAGGAAGCCAGAAGGATGAGGACCTCAAAGACCGTGGAGAAGGGCACGTCCACCTTGGCCTCGGCGATGGACCAGGCCAGGGAGGCCGGGAGCATCTCCGGGTGGAAGTTCACCGCCGCCACATAGACGGCAGGCAGGAAGAGGGAGAGAATCATGCACAAATACCGCAGGACGGCCAGAGCGGAGGAAGTCACCCAGTTCTGAGCCCTGTCCTGGCTGGTCTGGAAGAACTGCCGCACATCCCCGGGGAGGAGATAGCCCAGAGGGATCCCCTCCACCAGGACCCCTACCCTGCCCTCCACCAGACCGGCGCAGAACCGGTCAGGCCGCTGGGTGTAGGGAATGAGAGGAAAGGCGGTCTTCACATCGTCCAGGATCTGCTCCTCGAACCCGGCCGCCTGGAAGAGCTGGTCGGTGTCGATCTGCTCCACCCGCTCCCGGACCTGCTCCACCAGCGCCGGGTCGGTGAGTCCCTCTATATATAATATGTCGATGGGGGTAACACTCTGGCGACCAGCCATGACCTCCTTGACCTTCAGCTCCGGAGCACGGAGTCGGCGGCGGACCAGGGAGGTGTTGGTCCGCAGGGACTCCACGAAGGAATCCATGGCTCCCTTGGCGGAGGGTTCGTTCTCCGGAGGGCTCACCGACCGCTTTTCCTCGGTGATGGTGAAGCAGGAGAGCATCTTCCCCGCCGCCGGGAAGGACAGGACCACGTTCCCCGCCACCAGTTCAAAGGCGGCCTGGTCCAGGGTGGTAAGGACCTTCACCCCGGCGTAGATCCCCCCTTCGGTCATCATGCGAAAGGTCTGCTCGGGAGAGGCCTCCCGGAACCGCAAATCCATAGCCAGAGGCCGCAGGACGTAGTCGTTGAGCCGCTCGAAGCGTACCTGGCCCATGATGGCAAAGACAGTGGCCCGTTTCTCCGGGTCCCCTCCGATGAGGATGGGCCGCTGGTCGAAGTCCACGGTGTCTTTGAACACGAAGCGGATGCCCTCCTCGGTCAGGTCTCCCGAGAACCGGGGTTCCTGCCGGGGATGGGGTGGGATGTCCCTTCCCTGGGGTCCGAATCTGCCCACAGAACTCCCCCTTTCCTTTCTTGATGGTGGATAGTATGGGCGGCAGAGGGTCAAATCATTCCCCGGGCCAGGGATTTCCGGTCTCTGCCATTTGACAACTTTCCCCAATATGTTATAATAACTGTGTATGACCCTGTATTTTCGGCCCCTTCGCGGGCCTGACCCTGGAAAGGAATCTTATGAAACGACTCATCACCCTGCTCTTATCCCTCACCCTGGCCCTGGGCCTTCTCACCGTCCCCGCCGGGGCAGTCTCCACTCAGGAGGCCCAGGATTCCGCCCAGCTTCTGTACAACATGGAGCTCTTTAAAGGAATCGGCGACAACCCTGACGGCACTCCCAACTTTGACCTGAACAACTCTCTCACCCGTGACCAGGCCGTGACCATGCTGGTTCGCCTGCTGGGCAAAGAGAATGAGGCCCTGGCAAAGAACTACTCCAGCCCCTTTACCGATCTGCAGGGCTGGGCCAAGCCCTACGTGGGCTACGCCTACCGGATGGGCCTGACCAACGGCATCAGCGACACCCAGTTCGGCGCCAAGTCCACCGCCACCGTCGCCCAGTATCTGACCTTCATCCTCCGCGCCCTGGGCTATCAGGACGGCGTGGACTTCTCCTGGCAGAGACCCTGGGAGCTTACCGACTATCTGGGGGTCACCCACGGAGAGTATAACGCCGGCACCATCCAGTTCCTCCGGGGAGATGCTGCGTTCCTCTCTGCCAGCGCCCTCTATGCCCCCTTAAAGGGCACCAACCAGACCCTGCTCATCTACCTGGCCAACCAGGGGGCTCTGGGCGGTGACACCGTGGTGGTGTGGAACTACGGTCACCTGGACATTAAGGAAAACTTCGCCTCCTTCCTGTTCTACCCTGTGAAGGGCAGTCCGGCCTCCTTTAAGTCCTTCCATCTGGACAAGGTCACCGTGAACACCCTGGGCTGCAGCACCCTCCAGCTGAACACCACCGAAGAGGTCTCCAAGTACCTGGCCTCCATCGGCGAGGATGCCAGCGGCTTCGGCTATGTGGAGATCACCTACAACCAGCAGGCCGCCATCGACGCCGCCACCGACTTCCTGAACGACCCCAACACCGGGGAGGTCCACCCCATCGTAACCTACACCTTCCAGTACACCGCCGTAGAGAACAACGGCAACACCATTTCCGGCACCCTGTTCTATCCCGTTTACTTCTAACAACGCATCAAAGCCCGCGAACCGTCGTTCGCGGGCTTTTTTCTCTCTTGGCGAAAGATTTCCCTTTCCTCAATCGTATTCTCAGTGAAAAGCCCTTTCCCCGAAAGGATGTGATCCCCATGAAAACACCCCTCAGCCGTCAGGAGGCGGAGCGGCTGGTGAACACCTACGCCGACCTGATCCTCCGCCTGAGCTATACCTATCTGAAACAAACCCAGGATGCCCAGGACATCTGCCAGACGGTCTTTCTGAAGCTTCTGGAAAAGCCCCGAACCTTCGCCTCCCTGGAACACGAAAAGGCCTGGGTCATCCGCTGCACCGTAAATGCCTGCAAGGACCTGCTGAAAAGCCATTGGCGGAAGACCTCCGTGTCCCTGGATGCCGCTTCCCACGTCCCCGCCCCGGAACCAGAGGAAGGGAGCCTGTTAGCAGCTCTGGAACTGCTGCCCCCCAAGTACCGGGTGGTCATCTACCTGTATTACTACGAGGGTTACGCCGCCAGGGAGATTGCCGACATTCTCGGCCTGCGCCCGGCCACCGTAAACACCCAGCTCAGCCGTGGCCGGGCCCAGCTGAAGACCATACTAGAACAGGAGGGCTTTGCATGAAAGACTATCGCCAGACCATGAAGGACCTCTCCTTTACCCAGGAACAGAAGGAGGCCATGGTGGACCGTCTGCTGGTAGAAAGCCCCCAGACCGTCACCCGACACCCCAGAAAGCGGCTTCTCACCGCCGTGGCCGCCCTGCTGGTCCTCACCGTCACCGCCTGCGCCGCCGGAGGATTCCAGTTCCTGGCCCAAGTCGTGGCCAACATCATCGACCCCAACGCCGACCAGGTCCAGGCCCAGACCGTAGAAGACCTCTTCGCCCCCATCGGCATCAGCGACACGGACAACGGGGTGACCATCACGGTGGAGGGTGTGGTGGGAGACAGCAACAGTATTTCCGTCCTTTGCTCCATCACCCGAGACAATGGGGACCCCCTCATCCCTCCCTCCGAAGAGACCGCTCGGGTATCCAACGGAGACAACTTCCTTTTCTTTGAAACAGACACCACCTATGAAATAGCCAACCCCTTAGCAACCACTGTGGGCTCGATTGAATTTTTGGACTTTGATGTATCTGACCCCACCCTATACTTTTTGGAGACCTGGACCTATCCCTTTACGCAGATATGCACGGACAAACAGGTGGGCATATCCTTCGAAAATCTCTATTCACATGAAATTTATGTATCTGTATCGGACGAATTGATCCAAAACAAGATCCCTCTGGTCCAGGGCACCTGGAACCTGGCGTTCAGCCTGGACTATGAACCGGCAGACATTTCCCTGCCTACAGGGCAGACCTTCCACTATAAGGAGCTCACCGGCACCATCACCGACCTTCGCATCTCTCCCCTGTCCTTCCATCTGGAGTATGACTACACCATGGACATGGAGACCCTGGCTGACCGATATGACCCGGCCACGGCATACCCCCCTGGTGCCTCCCTGGAAGAGTGGGCACTCATTGACCTTTTGGGCGATTCCAGTATGTATCTCTCCCTGACCTTTACCGACGGGACCACCACCCCCCTGTACCTGGACGGCAACATTTCCCAGCCAGGTCATGCCATCGTTTCGGACACCTTTGAGACCATCCACCCCCTGGACACCATCGAGAGCATCACCATCGGGGACCTGACCATCCCCGTGGAGGTTCCGTAAACACACCAAAGCCCGCGAACCAAGTTCGCGGGCTTTGATTTATCGTTGGTATGCGGGAAGCCTTCTCCCTCCGGGAGAAGGTGGACCGGCGAAGCCGGGACGGATGAGGGCAGCTTTCGCAGGTCGTACCCCTCATCAGTCGCCTTCCGGCGACAGCTTCTCTCCAGGGAGAAGCCTTATTTACACTGCAACCTCCTCCTTCTTCCCGGTCCGTCTCCCCCTCCTCACCGCCTTCTCCCCTTCGCACACCACCACGGGGGTGACGGCCAGGGCCAGGAGGGTCAGCCAGCAGGTGAGGTCCAGAGGGACCACCCCGAAGGCACTCTGCAGGGGCGGCAGCAGCAGGACGGCCAGCTGAAGGGTCAGCCCTGCCAGGAAGGCCTTGTTCATGGCTCCGTTGGAGAAGAACCCCAGCCGGAAGAGAGATTCCTCCTCGCTGCGCACATCGAAGGCGTGGAACAACTGGCAGAGGGTCAGGGCGGCGAAGGCCATGGTGTTGGCCACGCTGTAGTCCCCGGTGAGATACCACCCCAGGCCGTAGGCCGCCAGGGTCAGTCCCCCCACCATGGCCCCCTGCCAGGCCAGACGGAAGGAAAAGGCCTTGGAGAACAAAGGCTCCTCCTTCCCTCTGGGGGGCCGGTCCATGGCGGTCTCCTCCACCGGTTCCACCCCCAGAGCCAGGGCAGGCAGGGAGTCGGTGACCAGATTCAGCCACAACAACTGAACCGGAGTGAGAGGGGCCTGGGGGAAGTGGAGAAGGGTGGCCAGGAAGATGGTGATGATCTCCCCGATGTTGCAGGAGAGCAGGTAGTGGATGGCCTTGCGGATGTTGGCATAGATGCCCCGGCCCTGCTCCACCGCCGCCACCACCGTGGCGAAGTTGTCGTCGGTGAGGATCATGTCGGCAGCCCCCTTGGCCACGTCGGTGCCGGTGCGGCCCATGGCACAGCCGATGTCCGCCGCCTTCAGGGCCGGGGCGTCGTTCACCCCGTCCCCGGTCATGGCCACCACATGGCCCTTCTTCTGGAGGGCCTTCACGATGCGCATCTTGTGCTCTGGGGTCACCCGGGCAAAGACAGAAAAGGACTCGATCTCCTCCTCCAGGGTCTCCTGGGGGAGAAAGTCCAGGCCCATACCGTCCACGGCACGGCTGCCCGGGGTGTAGATGCCCAGGTCCCGGGCAATGGCCACGGCAGTGTCCTTGTGGTCTCCGGTGATCATCACAGGCCGTACCCCCGCCCGGGTGCAGCGGTCCACCGCCTGGCGGACCTCAGGCCGGGGCGGGTCCATCATGCCAACCAGTCCCACAAAGGTCAGGTCATGCTCCAGCTCCTCGGGTGCATAGCTCCCGGGCGGGGATGCCTCCTCCCGCTGGGCCACTGCCAGGACCCGAAGGGCCCGTCCCGCCAGACGGCTGTTCTCCGACTGGATGGACAGGCGGTCCCCCCGGGTGAGAGGGCGGGGACCTGCGGGTCCCAGGATGTGGGTACACTTGGTCAGAACGGCCTCGGGAGCCCCCTTCACGGCGACGAGAACACCCCCGCCCGGTTTACTGTGGCAGGTGGCCATCCGCTTCCGGGATGAGTCAAAGGGGGCCTCTCCCCGCCTGGGCCAGTCCCGGTCCAGAGCGGTCTTATGTAAGCCCTCACGGGCCGCCAGGGCGGCAATGGCCGTCTCGGTGGGGTCCCCGGTCCATCGGCTTCCGGCGGCCTTGGCATCCCCGCAGATCGTCCCCAGGGTGAGGGCCCGGGATCGGAATCGCCCCCCAGGAGTCCAGACCTCCAAAACAGTCATCTCATTTTTGGTCAGGGTCCCGGTCTTGTCCGAGCAGATCACCGAGGCGCAGCCCAGGGTCTCCACGGCGGGAAGTTTTTTGATGATGGCGTTCCGCCGGGCCATACGCCCCACCCCCATGGCCAGAACGATGGTGACGATGGCAGGCAGCCCCTCAGGAATGGCGGCTACCGCCAAAGCCACGGCGGTGAGGAACATGTCCAGGATATCCCGGTGCTGGAGCATCCCCACCCCGAACATGACGGCGCACACCCCCACGCACACCAGGGAGAGGACCTTGGAGACCTCCCCCATCTTGCGCTGGAGGGGTGTCTCCCCCTCTCCCTGGTCCAGGAGGAGACCGGCGATCTTACCCATCTCCGTGTCCATCCCCGTGGCGGTCACCAGGACCCGACCGCGGCCTCCCGTAACCACCGTCCCCCCGATGACCATGTTCTTCCGCTCGGCCAGAGGGGTGTCCTCGGGCAGACCGCCCCCCGACCGCTTCCGGACGGGGAGAGACTCCCCGGTCATGGCGGACTCGTCGGTCTGGAGTCCTGCCTCCCAGAGGATGCGGCCATCGGCAGGGACGTAGTCCCCGGCCTCCAGGAGGATCACATCCCCAGAGACCAGCAGGTGGCTCTCCAGGGAGGTCTCCTCCCCCTCCCGGATCACCCTGGCCTTGGGGGCAGACAGGGCCCGGAGGGCTTCCAGGGCCTTTCTGGCGTTGTCCTCCTGGACCACCGAGATGGCCGTGTTGAAAGCCACGATGACGAGGATGATGGCCGTGTCCAGCCAGTCCTCCCCGCCCCCTGCCAGGAAGGACAGGCCTGCTGCCGCCAGGAGGACCAGGATCATGGGGTCCTTCAGCTGGGCCAGACACCGCCGGAGGAGCCCCGGGGGCCTGACCTCCCGGAGGCGATTCTCCCCCTGTTCTTCCAGCCGTCGGGCGGCCTCCCAGAGGCTCAGCCCCCGGTCCGGGTCGGTCTGTAGCGCCTCCGCCGCCTGGCGCAAGGATAAAGTGTGAAAACGTTGGTCCATAGGTATCCCTCTTTTCGGAATGGTTGTCCGTAGTTTGTTTCTAGGATACCGAACCCGGAGAAATCTTCCTGTCGGATTGGGGTAGGCAAAAAAATTTCCCCGGCCCAAATGGGCCGGGGAAATAAAGTTGGATTATTCAGCTGCTTCCTCGGTGGATTCCTCAGCAGCTTCCTCAGTCTCGCCTTCGGTCTCCTCGGGAGCGGCGGCATCCTCGGTCTCTGCAGGAGCGATGGTCTCGCGGTATGCAGTCAGGTTGGTGTAGAACTCTGCGGTGGTCAGGTTGTCATAGGTCTCGGTGGTCTCGATGACAGCCTCCTCGGTCCACTGCTGGACCAGAGCGTCCATCTCAGCTGCCTGCCAGGTGCTCTGGACTTCCTCAGACTCTGCGGGGTCCAGGCGCAGGATGATGTGGTAGCCGTAGCTGCTCTCCACAATGCCGCTGACAGCGCCGAAGGCCAGGGCGCGGGTGGCGTCCTCGAACTCAGCCACCATCTCGCCGGCGGTGAAGACGTAGCCGTTGGGGTAAGCGGCCAGGCCGGTATCCTCGCTGTACTCGTTCATGAACTCGTCGAACTTGGTCTCCAGCTCAGCGGGGTCCTCGATAGCCTGGAGCTGGGCCAGGATGTCCTCCGCCTGGGCCTTCTGGGCGGCAGCGTCTGCCTCAGACATGGCCTCGCCGGTGGCCATATCCTGGGTCATCAGCAGGATGTGCTTGGCGCACAGCAGGTCGTTTTCCTCTGCGTAAGCGGTCAGGTCCTCGGCGGTGGCTGCAAACTCGCTGCCCTCCCGGAACAGACCTTCCAGCATCTGGTTGTACAGGACGCCCACGGTACTCATCTCGCGCATACCCTCGTCGGTGATGCACATGGACAGCAGGAAGTCCTCATACTCCTCTTCGCCGCCCAGCTCTTCCTTGGCGGCTGCCAGATCCTCTTCGTAGGTGGCCTCGTCTTCCTTGCCCAGCTCATAGCCGTACTCGGCGGCCTTGGACTTCACAATGCTGTACAGGACAGCGGTGTCCATGGAGGAGTCCTTCACATAGCTGTCCATGTCCTGGGAGCCGCCCAGGGTGTTGGTCCAGTCCATGTCCAGGCCCATGCCGGTGAAGTAGCTGGCCACATAGTCGGCGTTCTGGGCCATCCAGAAGAAGTAGTCGGCGGCGGTGACGTCATTGCCGTCCACGGTGAACAGGACGGTGGAGCCTTCGTAGCCCATGACCTCCTTGACGGGGTCCTGAGCGCTGCCGGAGCAGCCGGTGAGCAGGCCGACCATCATCACCAGGGACAGGGCGCCGCCCAGCGCTCTGCGCATGATCTTTTTCATGATTGTTTTCTCCTTTGATTCCCGGCGTGGCTCTCGCCCTTCCACACTTTGCTGAAAGGGGGCCAAAAACCGGGTCATTTTCCCCGCATTTTGCGGGATTTTATTCTCAGTGGGGTATTTTAGCATGGATTTGTCCCCGTGACAACTCTTTTTCACCTTGAATTTCATTGTTCATGCTTTCTTAAAAAATATTTTTCATTTCGGAAAAATTCTGGGTGAAAACAGATGCAAAACCTGTTTTTGTTTGTTATAATGAGACCATGGTAGGATGCCCTGTGTTTTGACAGGGATCGGCAACGAGAACTATATATCAAGAGAGGGATGTTTACGATGATCTCACATGGTACCAATATGAAGATTTTCAGCGGCAACTCCAACCGTCAGCTGGCAGAGGCCATCTGCAAGGAGCTGCGCATGCCCCTGGGCAACTCTGAGTGCAAGAACTTCGCCGACGGCGAGTGCTCCGTCTCCATCTACGAGACCGTGCGCGGCGCCGACGTGTTCCTGATCCAGTCCACCTGCTGCCCCGTCAACGACAACCTGATGGAGCTGCTGGTCATGATCGACGCAATGAAGCGTGCCTCCGCCGGCCGCATCACCGCCGTGATCCCCTACTTCGGCTATGCCCGTCAGGACCGCAAGGCAAAGCCCCGCGATCCCATCTCCGCCAAGCTGGTTGCCAACATGCTCACCACCGCCGGCGCTGACCGTGTGCTGACCATGGACCTCCACGCAAACCAGATCCAGGGCTTCTTCGATATTCCCGTGGATAACCTCCTGGGCAGCCCCCTGTTCGTGGACTACTTCAACAAGCGTTTCGGCGATGACGTCGACAACACCATGATCGTCTCCCCCGACGTGGGCTCCGTGGCCCGCGCCCGCGCTTTTGCACAGAAGCTGCACATGAACATGGCCATCGTGGACAAGCGCCGTCAGAAGGCCAACGAGTCCGAGGTCATGAGCATCATCGGCGACGTCCGCGGCAAGCGCGTCATCCTGCTGGACGACATGGTGGACACCGCAGGTTCCCTGTGCGGCGCAGCCAAGGCTCTGGTGGACATCGGCGGCGCCACCGAAGTGTATGCCTGTGCTTCCCACGGCGTTCTGTCCGGACCCGCATACGACCGCATCCAGGACAGCGTCATCAAGGAAGTTCTCTTCCTCGACACCATTCCCCCCAAGGCTGGCCAGAAGTGTGATAAGATCAAGTATCTTTCCGCTGCCCCCATGCTGGCTGACGCAATGAGCTTCATCTATCACGAGACCTCCGTGTCCCGTCTGTTCGTGTAAGTTCAGCTTTTTTCGTTCTCACAGAAGGCGGAGCACTGCTCCGCCTTCTTACTATCT
>JAFYPT010000089.1 GCA_017547425.1 Ruminiclostridium sp. | reverse complement strand
AATGTGGAGCTTGGTGTACATGGGGATGGGGGTGGACCGGACCTTGCTGTAGTCCGTGCCGGGACCCGAGCGGAGGTTCAGCCCCAGACCGTCTTTGGCGTTCACATAGATGTCGTAGTTGGCGGCGGTGTAGGCCGTCTGCTTGGGGGTGGGGTCATAGGTGGTGGTCTCCACCAGGCAGACCCAGCCGGAATCCCCCTGATAGCTGGTGTAGCCCCAGGGATTGCCTGCGGCGGAGTCCTGGGTCTGGGAGATGGTCAGCCGGGTGTACATGGGGATGGGCTGACTGCGGACCTTGCTGTACTCGGTGCCGGGACCGGTCCGCAGATTTAGGCCGATGCCGTCCTTGGCGTTTACGTAGATGTCATAGCTGGCGCTGGCGGTGAGGGTCAGAAGGCTTGTGAGCATGACCAGACACAGGGCCAGAGCGGAGAAACGTTTCAGTTTGTGGAGCATGGGAACCATCCTCTCTATAGTATTGATGTTTTTATGATACAGGATGGATGGGTGTAAAGTCAATGGAAGAAAGAAAAGCACCCGAACAGCAATTTTTCAAAAACACTTGACTCTGCCGTAACGGAAGGTGATATTCTTAGGGCAAAGGAGGGGAAAACGTATGGAATACTCTATTCAGGCCCTGGCCAAGTTGTCCGGGGTGACCACCCGTACCCTGCGGTGGTACGATGAGATCGGGCTGCTGAAACCCAGCCGGGTGGCCGAGAGCGGCTATCGTTACTACGGTCCGGCGGAGGTGGACCGACTCCAGCACATCCTGTTCTTCCGGGCACTGGGGGTGGAGCTGGCTCAAGTAAAAATCCATCTGGAAGACCCCTCCCTGGACCGTCTGGCTCTGCTCCGCACCCATTTGGTCGACCTGGAAGGGGAGCGGGAGAAGCTGGACCACATCATCCAATCGGTACAGGAGAATATCCGAGCCGAGGAAAGGAAAGAAATCATGGCAGATGAGAAAAAGTTTGAGGCCTTCAAGGCCCAAATGGTAGAAGAGAACGAACAGAAATACGGCAAGGAAAGCCGGGAGAAGTACGGCGATGCCGCCGTGGACCAGGCCAAGATGACCATGAAGAACATGAGTCAGGCCGACTACCAGCGGTGGACGGACCTGGACCAGGCCATCCTGGAGGGTCTGGAAGGGGCCATTCGGGAAGGTCTGAGCCCCGAGGGGCCGGAAGGGGAGACCATCGTCTCCCAGCATAAGGAGTGGCTCATCCTGTCGGGCCTTACATACCAGCCCAACATCCACCGGGGCCTGGGGGAGATGTATGTGATGGATGAGCGGTTCACCGCCTACTATGACAGGAATGTCCCCGGCTGCGCCCAGTTCCTGCGGGATGCCATTCAGTTTTGGGTGAAGTGAATATTTCCAGAAAAGCTCCTCGAAAGAGGGGCTTTTTTGCTGGTCCCCTCATCCGTCACGGCTTTGCCGTGCCACCTTCCCCCCAGGGGGAAGGCTTTTGGGACAGGTCTGACGTGTTAGTTGTAGGGGCGATTGGCCCAGGCCAGCCTCTCTTGGCCTTCGGCCAATTCACCTTCTCACGAATCGCCCGCCCCCAAAGTGCTCGAACCACGTAGCGGGCGCATCGTGATGCGCCCCTACGAATCGGGTGGGTGCATACACAATGCCTTTTTTCTTAATAATCTATGAAGCCTTTCCGGATGAATGGACAAATCCTCCCAATCGTGGTACAATACAACAGAATATAACTAAAATCGGATACTATGCCTAAGTGCGGGTATCTGTTAGGAGATGCATACCTTGCGAAATGAAATCATGGGTGTGTCCTTTGACAACCTGACCCTGGCGGAAGCCATCCGGAAGGGTGCCGACCTGGCGGCAGGCCCCGGCTTTTCCTATGTGGTGACCCCCAACCCAGAGATCGTGAACATGGGCCGGGAGATGCCCGACTACCGGGACCTCCTGAATAATGCTGCCCTGGTCCTGCCCGACGGCATCGGTGTGGTCTATGCTGCCAAGATTTTGGGTACCCCTCTGCAGGAGCGGGTCCCCGGCATCGACTTCGCCACCGGCCTCCTGTCTGAGCTGGAGAAAACCGGCGGACGGCTCTTCCTCCTGGGCGCCAAGCCCGGAGTGGCCGACCAGGCAGCGGAAAACCTGAAGAAGAAATACCCCAAGCTGACCATCTGCGGTACCAACGACGGCTATTTTAAGGATTCTGCCCCCGTGGTGGAGAAGATCAGGGAGGCCAAGGCCGATGTGGCCTTTGTCTGCCTGGGAGCCCCCAAGCAGGAGCGGTGGATCGCAGAATTTGGTCCCCAGACCGGGGCTCACCTGATGATCGGCCTGGGCGGCGTCCTGGATGTCTACGCCGGGAACGTGAAGCGGGCCCCTGCTATCTGGCAGAAGATGGGCCTGGAGTGGTTCTATCGCCTGGTTCACCAGCCCAGCCGCTTCGGCCGCATGGCCAAGCTCCCTCTCTTCCTGGTGGATGCCAAGAAGGAAAGCAAGAAACGAGGGAAGGCATGAAGGGAAAACTGATTGTCATCGAGGGCACCGACGGGTCCGGCAAGTCCACCCAGTTTACCCGCCTCTGCCAGCGGGCCGAGCAGGAGGGCTACTCCTTCCAGCGACTGGTTTTCCCCCAGTACCAGGAACCCTCCTCCGCCCTCATTCGGATGTATCTGGATGGCCAGTTCGGCTCTAAGCCCGGGGATGTGAACCCCTATGCCGCCTCGGCCTTCTACGCCGTGGACCGCTATGCCTCCTGGAAGAAGGTGTGGCAGGCTCATTACGAAGCCGGTGGTCTGGTCCTGGCCGACCGCTACACTACCTCCAACGCCGTCCACCAGACCAGCAAACTGCCGCTCCCCGAGCGGGAGGAGTTCCTCACCTGGCTGGCTGCGTTTGAGTATGACCGCATGGGCCTTCCTGCCCCCGACCTGGTCATCTTCCTGGACATGCCCACGGAAAAGGCCGTGGAGATGCTCCGCCAGCGGGAGGAGAACACCAACACCAAGGCCGACATCCACGAAACCGACACGGCCTATCTGGCCGATTGCCGTCAGGCCGCCATCCAGGCCGCCGAGACCTATGGCTGGAAGCGCATCCCCTGTCTGAACGAGGCGGGAGAACTCCGGCCCATCGAAGAGATCCACCAGGAGATTTGGCAGGCTGCCGAACCCCTGCTGAAAAAGGAGAACTGAATCAACATGAGCGAAATTTCCGAAGTGAAAAAGATCCTGCGGTCCCAGATCCGGGCCGCACTCCGCGAGCTGACCAAGGAGGAGCGGGCCCAGTCCGACCAGGAGCTGTGCCAGCAGTTCCTCCAGCATGCCACCCTGGAAAAAGCCCAGACCATCCTGCTCTACTATGGCGTGGGCACCGAGATCCGCACCGACGCCATCCTGGAAGAGCTGCTGAAGCAGGGCAAGACCGTCTGCATGCCCCGCTGCCTGTCCGACACGGAGATGAAGGCCTACGTCATCACCGGCATGGAGGACATGGAGCCCGACCGCTACAACATCCCTGCCCCTAAGCTCACCTGCCCTGTGGTGGAGAGCAAGGACATCGACCTGATTCTCACCCCCGGCCTGAGCTTTGACAGCCGGGGTGGCCGTCTGGGCCAGGGCGCCGGTTACTACGACCGCTACCTGGAGGACTACGAGGGTGTTACCGTGGGGCTGTGCCGGGAGGACTTCTTCCAGATCAACCTGCCCAAGGAACCCCTGGACATGTGGGTCAAGTACGTCATCACCGAGGAGGGTCAGGTCTGGCCCCACAAGAAGGACTGATTCCGCCCCGACAGATTCCATAGGAGGACAAGCATATGGAACGAGACAGAAGAAACTTCGAGTACGAGTCGGAGTACCATCGCGAGAGCCGCCGCCGCTACGACGAGCGGTATGACGACCGCTACGGGGAACGCCGGAGCAGAAGCCGGTACGACGACGAGTACTTTGACCGGGACCGCCGTCGGGCCGAGGAGCCTGAGCGCCGCCGTCCTGCTCAGAGTCAGAGCCAGCCCCCCAAAAAGAAAAAGAAGAAAAAGAAGCGCTCCACCCTGGGCAGCTCCATGACCTATATCCTCATGGTCTTTGGCATCTCCGCCATTCTGGCGGTGGTGGGCTGGACCATCGCCAACGACCTGCTGGCCCTGAACAAGGAAGAGGCCACCGCCAGCATCTATGTGGCTGAGGATGCCGACTTCGGCGACGTGGTGGACCAGCTGAAGGACAAGGACATCATCAACTACAAGCTGATCTTCAGCATCTTTGCCACCCTCTCTGGGGGTCAGGACGTGATCTCGCCCGGCACCTACAACCTGAACACCGACATGGACTACCGGGCCATCATCAACAACCTGAGCTCCCGGTCGGCCAGCCGTGCCTCGGCCATGGTCACCATCCCGGAAGGCTACACCATGGACCAGATTTTTGCCCTCCTGGAGGAGAAGGGTGTCTCCTCGGTGGAGAAGCTCCAGGACATGGCAGCTAACCACGACTATGCCTTCTCCTTCCTCCAGGACATCCCCCTGGGTGACTACCACCGTCTGGAAGGCTACCTTTTCCCCGATACCTATGAGTTCTACATGGGCGAGGACCCCAAGTATATCATCAACAAGATGCTGGTGAACTTTGACGCCAAGGTCACCGACGCCATGCGCCAGCAGATCTGGGACAAGGGCTACTCTATCCAGGCTGTGCTGACCGTGGCCTCCATGATCGAGAAGGAATCCGACGGCAGCGACCGTGCCCAGATCTCCTCGGTCATCTACAACCGTCTGAACAACCCCAACGGCGGTACCCAGGGCTACCTGCAGATCGACGCTACCATCCAGTATGTGCTGCCTGAGGGCGAGATCGTCACCAGCGACCACTATTCCACCGTTCAGAGCGACTACAACACCTATCTGAACAAGGGTCTGCCTCCCGGACCCATCTCCAACCCCGGCCTGGAGTCCATCGTGGCGGCCATCAACCCCGAGAACACCAACTACTTCTACTATGCCCTGGGTGATGACGATGTCCACCACTTCTTCGCCACCTACGCCGAGCATCAGGCCTTCCTGAACAGCTGATAGAGGAGACAGAATGAAGAAAAAAATTGAATTACTGGCCCCTGCCGGGGACTGGGAACGCCTGGAAATGGCGGTGGCCTACGGGGCCGACGCCGTCTACCTGGCGGGCACCACTTTCGGCATGCGCTCCTTCGCTGGGAACTTCACCCCTGAGGAGCTGAAAAAGGCCGTTGCCTACTGCAAGGCCCACGGGGTGGATGCCCACGTGACCTGCAACACCATGCCCCGGAACGACGAGGTGGCCCGACTGCCCCAGTGGCTGGAGCTGCTGGAGGAGGCCGGAGTCACCGCCGTTATCCTGGCGGATGTGGGTGTGCTGAGTCTGGCCAAGAAGTATGCCCCCAACGTGAAGATCCACATCTCCACCCAGGCCAGCATCGTGAACTACCAGGCCGCCAACGTCTGGCACGAGCTGGGCGCTGACCGTGTCATCCTGGCCCGGGAGCTGAACCTGGAGGAGATCGCTGAGATCCGGGCTAAGACCCCCAAGAGCCTGGAGATCGAGACCTTCGCCCACGGCGCTATGTGCGTGTCCTACTCCGGCCGGTGTCTCCTGTCCAACTACATGACCGGCCGTGACTCCAACCGGGGTGCCTGCGCCCAGCCCTGCCGCTACCAGTTCTCCCTGATGGAGGAAAAGCGGCCTGGGGAATACTTTGACGTGTACGAGGACGAGAAGGGTACCTACATCATGAACTCCCGGGATATGTGCATGATCGACCACATCCCCGACCTGATATCTGCCGGTGTGGACTCCCTGAAAATCGAGGGCCGTGCCAAATCGGCCTACTACGCCGCCATTGTCACCGGGGCTTACCGCCACTGCATCGACGATGTGCTGGCCGGTCGTTCCCTGGACCCCACCTGGCGGGACGAGGTGGAGAAGGTCAGCCACCGGCACTACTCCACCGGCTTCTTCTACGGCCAGCCCGGCCAGTACACCGACAACGCCCGATACATCCGGGACTGGCAGGTGGTGGGCGTGGTGGAGGACTGCGACGAGACCGGTCTTGCCACCGTCTCCCTGCGCAACAAGTTCGCTGCCGGGGATGAGATCGAGCTGGTAGGCCCCAACGTGAAGCCTGTGACCTTCGCCGCCCCCATGATGGAGGATATGGAGGGTTTCCCCCTGCGGGAGCCCCGTCACCCCCAGATGAAGTTCAAGATCCAGCTGCCCTGTCCCGCCCCCAGACTGTCTTTCCTGCGGGCCTGTAGGGAGAATTCCTGATATGATCTATCTGTCTCATTTTACCCTGCCCAGCCAGGGTAGGCGGGAGAGCCTTTTGGAAAGGCTGGTAAACAACCGGACCTGCTACAGCAACTTCTACCCTTTCCAGGTCTTTGACAACTGGGAGGAGGAGACCTTCTCCTTTGAGTCCATCACCGTTCTGTACGGTGGAAACGGCTCCGGAAAGACCACCCTGCTGAACCTCATAGGGGAAAACCTGAGACTGGAAAGGAGGAGCGTGTTTAACCGCTCCTCCTTTTTTGGGGATTTTGTGGACCTATGTCGGGCAGAGGGGCAGGCCCCGGCGGGAAGTGCCGTCCTCACCAGTGACGACGTCTTCGACGACCTGTTGGACCTGCGGAATTTGAATCAGGGCATCGACCGGGAGCGGACCGAGCTTCTGGCCGAGTACAAGGACCTGCGGGAGAGTGGGTTCCGGATGACCTCTCTGGATGACTACGACCAGCTGAAAAAGGTGGTACGGGCCACCGGGAAGAAGGCCAGTGGTTCGGCCTATGTGAAGGAGAGCATCGGGAAGAACGTCCGGGGACGGTCCAACGGCGAGACCGCTTTTCGGTATTTTACGGACCAGATCAAAGAGGATGCCCTCTACCTGCTGGACGAGCCGGAGAACAGCCTGTCCGTCCAGCGCCAGCGAGAACTGGCCAAATTCCTGGAGGATTCCGCCCGGTTCTTCGGTTGTCAGATCATCCTGGCCACCCATTCCCCCATCCTTCTGGCCATGAAGGGGGCCAGAGTCTACGACCTGGACCAGCGGCCCATCCAGGTCCGCAAGTGGACCGACCTGCCTGCCGTCCGAGGGTGGTATGAATTTTTCAGAGAGCATGAAAACGAGTTTTGACGTCCCTCCCTCATCCGCCCACTCCGTGGGCACCTTCCCCCAGGGGAGAAGCTGTCACCAAAGGTGACTGATGAGGGGAACTGCCCCATTTATCACCAATGCGCTTGACTGTAAACCTTCTTGACACCTTATCCTGACCATACCAATGGAAGGAGGAACGATGTCTATGACCATCAAAGAAATAGAGAGCCGCACGGGACTGACCCGGGCCAACATTCGCTTTTACGAGGCCGAGGGCCTCATCACCCCGGAACGCCGTCCCAACGGCTACCGAGACTACTCCGAAGAGGATATGGCCGTCTTACAGCGAGTGAAGCTTCTGCGCTCCCTGCACATGTCTCTGGAGGAAATCAAGGCCATCCACGCCGGGGACCACTCCCTGTCCCAGGCTCTGGACCAGCACCTGATAAAGCTGGAGCGGGACCAGGCCGACCTGGAACGGTCCAAGGTGGTCTGCCGCACCATGCAGGGGGACGGGGTCTGCTATGAGACCCTGGATGCACCCCGGTATCTGGAGGAGCTGGAACGGGCCGCTCAGGGACCGCCCGTCCAGTTGGATACTGACCAGCTGCCCCGGGTAAAGGCCCCCTGGCGGCGGTATTT
>JAFYPT010000088.1 GCA_017547425.1 Ruminiclostridium sp. | reverse complement strand
TGGTCCGCAGTCCCAATCTGATAGACCCCCTCTACCAGTTCCGGCATATTGGGGTCCACATAGTCGGGGTTGAGGGCCGTTTCACACACCGAGCAGTATTCTGCCTTGCCATCCTCCCCATAGGTGTGGGTGGTCAGCTTTACGATGGATTCCGTCTTGGTCTCATCGCAGCCGCTCACGGTGCAGGAATAGGTACGCACACCGGCTTCCTTGCAGGTGGCTTCCCAGGTCACTTCGCCGCTGTTCCAGGCATGGTAATCAGCAGAAGCGGCAATCTTTTCGGTTTTGGCTTCCTTGCAGCCAGAGGTCTGACAGGCAAAGGTCTTGGTACCGTCAGTCTGGCAGGTAGGTGCCGTGGTGACCTCACCGCTGTTCCAGTTGTGGTCAGCCAGAGGGATTACTCCCGTCTTGGTCTCACCACAGCCGCTGACCGTACAGGTATAGGTTTTGATACCGGTTTCCTGACAGGTTGCCGCCTTGGTTACCGCACCTGCGTTCCAGCTACATTCATGACCACCGGAAGAAGCCGCATATTCAAACTCGATGGCATAGAGGGGATTCCAGGAGCCATCAATCGTATAGAACATCTTTTCCCCGGCAATCAGGCTTGCAACATCCAGTTCGATGGAAGACGTTTCGGCATCAATTACCGTATAAGAAACCTCGCTTTCCCTACCCGTATAACCAGCAGTCCCGTAACCATCTGCATTCTCGGACCAAGTCATGGTGCCATAGTAAAAATTGTTCTGAGTCGGTTCATAATAATCCGGGGTTAAACAGATGCTGTTTCCTAAAGTAATCACTACACGCTCTGTCCCGGCAGGAACCTGCACAACATATTTAGTGATTGACGGATACAACGATCCCCACTTATAAAATTCGACCGCACCGTTCTCTTCATAATCCATGGCCGGATTGATTGTACAATACGTATTCGGAATCGTCATTTCTGTCGCTTCGTACTCCGCAGCAAAGGCACTCATGGGCAGCAAGCCCACAGCCATCACAACGGCCAAAAACAGAGATAGGATTCTCTTTTTCATATTGTTTCCTCCTTTTGAAGTTGTCTATGTCATCGCCCGAAGGCGGAAAACGGGGTCAATCCGACTTTTCCAAACAAAAAAACGGATGCTCTGTTGCATCCGCTTCTGTTTATGACAAAGACACCGGCGGGGACCCGCCGCATCTTCAAAAGGCACCGAAAATACCCGCCCTCTTGGGGCAGGTCTCTTCATTTTGTAGGTCTTCTGACTCACATGTCCAGAGGGTAACCCCCTCAGCGGTCGTCCTTCGCCTTCCCAGGTTGCCCCAGTGACCCGCTTTCGCGGAAAAAGAACGCCCTCCATGCTTACAGCACAGCAGGAAACAAGCCTGCCGTGTTCCGGTTTCTCACCGGATTCCCTTGTTCAGCGAACAAGAATGCGTGTCCCGTTCTTCTATTGAGCGGGGTCGCGCATACGCCACAAAAGCCGGAGCTGTATGAACTTGTATGGAACCCAATACAGCATGGGTTCTATTCTAGTATATCCCACCGAAAGAGAATGTCAAGAAAAATCTCTTTTTTCTCAATGGTTCCCCTTTGTTCCCTTGACATATTCCACCCAATAGCATATAATTGGATTTCTGAATATTCCTTAATTTTCTGTTTTTTTATTCAGACTCCGGGCTTTTTCGTGGGTTTAGATACCGTAACGGTCTGACCCCTCTTTTTTTGTCCCCTAGCCCGGGAGCCATCTTGCAAGCAGAACAAACCAAAGAGAGAGGTGTTCCCGTGGGAAAATTCATTCTCAAGCGGCTGGGACAGATGGTCCTGGTCCTCATTGCGGTCTCTGTGCTCATCTTCGCCATGGTCCGCATCACCCCCTCGGACCCTGTTGCCTCCATGACCAACGGCAAGAACGTCAGCGAGGAGACCAAACAGGAGCTGAGAGCCCATTACAACCTGGATAAGTCCTATCCCGAGCAGTACGCCATCTGGATCACCGGCGTCTTCCAGGGTGAGTTCGGCGAGAGCTTCACCTACAAGCAGGACGTGGACTTCCTCATCGGTGAGCGTATCGGCACCACCCTGACCCTGGTCCTCATGTCCGGCCTGCTGGCCATCCTCATCGCCATCCCCGTGGGTGTCATCAGCGCCGTGAAAATGAATACGTGGCTGGATAAGCTATTGTCAACCTTGACCCTCATTTTTGTGGCCTCCCCGGTCTTTTTGACCGCTCTGGTCCTGATGCTGGTCTTTGCCCTGGAACTGAAATGGTTCCCGGCCATCTATCAGGGCAACAGCATCAAGGAGATGATCCTCCCCGCCATCGCCCTGGCCATGAACATGGTGGCCCTCACCAGCCGCATCACCCGCACCACCATGATCGAACAGCTGAACTCCGACTACATCCGCACGGCCACCGCCAAGGGCCTGCCCCGCAGCCGTGTGATCGTCACCTACGCCCTGAAAAACGCCCTCATCCCCATCATCACCGTCACCTCCGTCCAGATCGGCACCATGCTGGTGGGCGCTGTGCTGGTGGAGAGCGTCTTCGCCATGGGCGGCCTGGGCGACCTGCTGATTTCCGGCATCAAATCCGCTGACTACCCCGTGGTCCAGGGCGTGACCCTGCTGATGGTGACCATCTTCCTGGTCATCAACCTGCTGGTGGACATCCTCTACGCCGTCCTGGACCCCCGCATCCGCATGAAGTAAGGAGGGAGACCTATGATCAGTGCATTCACCGGGCATAGCCCCCTTTACCGTTCCAAAAAGAAGAAAAACGTGGGCAAGCTCTTCACCCCCGGCGTGACCGTGGCCTTCTCCGTCCTGGTCCTCATCCTGCTGGCCTGTATCTTCGCCCCCGTTATCGCCCCCTACGACCCCAACGCCCAGGACCTGACCCAGTGCCTGGCCAAGCCCTCTGCCGACCATCTGCTGGGCTGTGACCAGAACGGCCGTGACATCTTCTCCCGCATCCTCTACGGCGGCCGGACCGCTCTGGTGAGCGCTCTGCTGGTGGTGGCCTTCTCCATGGTCGTGGGTATCCCCCTGGGCCTCATCTCCGGCTACAAGGGCGGCGTGATCGACACCATCATCATGCGCTGCTGCGACGTGCTGCTGTCCTTCCCCTCCCTGCTGCTGGCCTTCATCCTGGTGGCCGGTCTGGGCCGCAACACCTTCAACGCCGTGCTGGCCCTGGGCATCGTGTACGTGCCCATGCTCACCCGTCTGACCCGCTCCCTGACCCTGGTGGAAAAGAATAAGGTCTACGTTTCCGCCTGCGTGTCCCTGGGCTACTCCGACACCCGCATCATCTACCGGCACATCCTGCCCAACTGCATCTCCACCATCCTGGTGCAGATCACCCTGGACATCGCCTACGCCATCCTGGACCTGGCCTCCCTGTCCTTCCTGGGTCTGGGCACCCAGCCTCCCCAGGCCGACTGGGGCGCTATGCTGGACGAAGGCCGTGCCGTCCTGCTCATGAATCCCATGCTGTCTCTGGCCCCCGGTCTGGTCATTGTCATCGTGGTCGTGGCCCTGAACATCTTCAGCGACGGCCTGCACCAGTATCTGGACCAGTCCCAGACCGCACTGCCCAACATCGACAAGTACGAGAAGAAAATGAACCGCAAGCTGGCCAAGGAAGGAGGTGCCGTGGATGGATAACCTGTTAGAGATCCAGAACCTGACCGTGGAACTCATGTCCACCCGTGGCATCGTCTACGCCCTGTCCGGTGTGGACCTGACGGTCCGCCCCGGCGAGATCCACGGCATCGTGGGTGAGTCCGGCTGCGGCAAGTCCATGACCGCTAAGTCCATCCTGCGGCTCCACAACCCCCAGCGCAGCCGTATGCGGGGTTCCATCCGCTTCCAGGGAAGAGAACTGCTGGACCTGTCCAACCGGGAGATGGAAAAGCTCCGCGGCACCGACATCTCCATGATCTTCCAGGACCCCATGACCTCCCTGAATCCCATCATGCCCATCGGCGCTCAGATCGCTGACATGTACCGGATCCACACCAAGGCCAGCAAAGCCGAGGCCATGGAAAAGGCCCAGGAGCTGCTGGCTAAGGTAGGCATCGAGCCCGCCAGCAAGCGGTGCAAGCAGTATCCCTTCGAGCTGTCCGGCGGTATGCAGCAGCGTGTCATGATCGCCATGGCCATCGCCTGCTCCCCCAAGCTCCTCATTGCCGACGAGCCCACCACCGCTCTGGACGTGACCATCCAGGCCCAGATCCTGGAGCTCCTCCAGCAGCTCTCCGCTGACATGGGCATGAGCATCCTGCTCATCACCCACAACTTCGGCGTGGTGGCCGAGACCTGCGACCGGGTCTCCGTCATGTATGCCGGCAAGGTGGTGGAGACCGGCAACACCCTGGACCTGCTCCAGGGGGCCAGCCACCCCTACAGCCGCGCCCTCATCCGCTCCATCCCCGGCGGCGGTGCCAAGGGCTCCCGGCTGGAGACCATCCCCGGTTCGCCCCCGGCTCTCTTCGAGCCCCCTCTCTCCTGCATGTACGCCCCCCGCTGCCCCTACGCAGAGGAGGGCTGCCAGAAGGCCTACCCCGCCATGATCGACTGTGGCGGCGGTCACCTGGCCGCCTGCTTCAAACCCCTGGACAAGGAGGTGCCCAACCATGTCTGAGCCCGTCATTCGTGCTGAACATCTGGTGAAGGAATTCCCCATCGCCTCCAAGAAGCTGGGCGAGCCCAAGAAGGTCCTCCACGCCGTCAGCGACGTTTCCCTCTCCATTCCCAAGGGAAGCATCTTCGGCATCGTGGGTGAGTCCGGCTGCGGCAAGTCCACCCTGGGCCGGTCCCTCCTCCGTCTGGAGACCATCACCGGGGGTAAGGTCTACTTCCAGGGACGGGACATCACCGACCTGTCCGGCAAGGATCTGCTCCCCCTCCGCCGGGATATGCAGATGATCTTCCAGAACCCCTACGCCTCCTTCAACCCCAAGCAGAAGATCGGCGCCGCCCTGCGTGAGGTGGCCAAGGTCCACAAGATCCCCGCCCAGGAGGCCGAGGAAAAGATCAAGTATCTGCTGAAGGAGATCAACCTGCCCGAGGACACCCTGAACCGCATCCCCAGCGAGATGTCCGGCGGTCAGCTGCAGCGTCTGGCCATTGCCCGGGCCCTGATCCTGGACCCCGCCTTCATCGTGGCCGACGAGCCGGTTTCCGCCCTGGACGTGTCCGTCCAGGCCCAGATCCTGAACCTGATGATGGACCTGCGGGAGAAGTTCTCCCTGACCATGCTCTTCATCTCCCACGAGATGACCGTGGTCCGTCACCTGTGCGACCAGGTGGCCGTGATGTACCTGGGCACCGTGGTGGAACAGGCTGAGTCCGAAGAACTCTTCAACAACCTGCTGCACCCCTACACCCAGACCCTTATGTCCGCCATCCCCACCCTGGACCCCGAGCACAAGAAACAGCGGATCGTCCTCCAGGGCGATCTGCCCAGCGCCATTGACGTGCCCCCCGGCTGTCCCTTTGCCGACCGCTGTCCCAAGTGCCAGCCCCAGTGCAAGGAGAGCCGCCCCCAGCTCAAGGACGTGGGCAACAACCATCTGGTGGCCTGCCACCTGGTTGGCTAATTGTTTCGTTCGTTTCGGCCTCGGCCGTTCGAAGATAAATTTTGAAATGGAGGAAAAGAAAAATGAACAGATTCTCTCGCATCCTTGCTCTGATCATGTGCGCAGCCATGATGTTCACCCTGCTGACCGCTTGCGGCGGCGGTGACACTTCCGGCGAAGCAGCTGCAGAGAAGGATACCTTCACCATCGCTCTGGACAGCGATATCGTGAAGCTGGACCCCGCTTTCGCTTATGACTTCACCACCAACCCCGTGGTCAACCAGATCACCCAGGGCCTGCTGGTCTTCGACGAAGAGAACCAGCTGCAGCCCATGCTGGCCTCCAGCTGGGAGCAGGTGGACGACGTCACCTACGTCTATCAGATCCGTGACGACGTGACCTTCTCCGACGGTTCCGCCATGACCATGGACGACGTCCTGTACTCCCTGGAGCGTATCGCTAACCCCGACACCGCTTCCTACCTGGGCTGGATGTACGACAACGTGGCTTCCATGGAGCAGACCGGCGACTGGGAACTGACCGTCACCCTGGCAGCCCCCGACGCAACCTGGCAGTATGTCCCCGGTACCACCGCTTGCCACGTCATCAGCAAGGCTCACGCTGAGGCTGCCGGCGACCAGCTGGGCACCCCCGAGGGCGGCCTGATCGGCACCGGCCCCTACAAGTTCGTCAGCTGGCAGAACGGCACCTCCGTGGAACTGACCCGCAACGAAAACTACTGGGGTGAGGACGCAGGTTACTTCGAGAACCTGACCTTCAAGATCATCACCGAGGACACCACCCGTGTCACCGCTCTGCAGACCGGCGACGTGGACTGCACCGTGGCTCCCCCCGAAAACATGCTGGACGTCATCGCAGGCGACGAAAACCTGTCCATGACCTCCTCCTCCGGCTTCGGCGTCACCTTCCTGGCATTCAACACCCAGAAGGCTCCCTTCGACAACGCCGCTGTCCGTAACGCCATCTACACCGCCATCGATCTGGAGACCATCTACAGCTCCCTGATCAAGTCCGCCGGCGAGGCTTCCACTCCCCTGCCCAACTCCGCCGCTCTGTTCGGCTCTGAGGCAGACGCATGGACCGAGTACGCAGCCAACGCTCCCGCTCACACCTACGACGTGGAAGCTGCCAAGGCTATGCTGGCAGAGGCCGGCTATGCAGACGGCTTCGAGTGCACCATCACCATCAACGACAACAGCCTGCGTAACTCCATGGCCCTGGCCATCCAGGAGCAGCTGTCTCAGGTCGGCATCACCGTGAACATCAACAAGGTCTCCACCGACGAGCACACCGCTCTGCAGTTCGGCGAGATCCTGGATGCCAACGGCCTGCGTGACTACGACATGCTGATGGCTGGCTGGGAAGCTGACTATCCCGATCCCTCCGGCAACCTGGTGCCTCTGTGCCAGGGCGGCAACAGCTCCAACGCTGCTGCTTACAACAACGAGGAAGCCACCAACCTGATCAACCAGCAGCTGCAGCTGAGCGATCCCGTCGCTCGTAACGACATGATGTTCCAGGCTCTGGACATCATCATGGCTGAGACTCCCTACATCTACATGTACTACCCCGTGAAGAACATCGCCATGAACGCTGCTTACGAAGGCGTCACCATGAACGCTTCCTGGATCTGGAACATCCACTTCCAGGATGTCCACCCCGTGGCATAAGAAAATTTGAACCCGCTGACGCTGGGCTTCAAATTTTGAAGATTGCAGCCAACTGCAACGCACAGGCCGTCCGTCTCTGACGGGCGGCCTTGTACGTTTGTTGGATGAGAAGAGTTTTTTCTGAGGCGCATGTCCCCAGAAAAAACAAATTGAACCTCCTTTTCCTGCCCGCGGGCAGGAAAACTCTGCGAGGCAATTGGAGGAATATCCTATGGATACCATTTTCTACAACGGCATCGTTCACACCATGGCCGGGCGGACGGTGTCTGCCCTGGCGGTCCAGGGGGACCGCATCGCCATGGTGGGCAGCGACGAGGCCGTTCTGGCCCTGGCCGATGAAAACACCCGCCGGATCGACCTGAAGGGCCGCTGTGTCCTGCCCGGTTTTGCGGACACCCACATGCACCTGCTCATGGTGGGCGAGGGCCTTCAGCAGCTGGACCTGCGTGGGGTCAAGTCCCTGGACGAGATCGTGGCACGGGGCAAGGAGTACATAGCCACCCACGACCTGGC
>JAFYPT010000087.1 GCA_017547425.1 Ruminiclostridium sp. | reverse complement strand
GCGGCTTTCGCCTCCTCCTGACGGGCCAGGGCCTGGTCCAGGTCCCGGCGGCAGACTTCTTCCTGCCGCTTCCGGTCGGCCAGTCGTTCCTCCTGGCGGCGGATGTCCTCCTCCAGTCCGGTCTGTCTGACCTGCTGTTGGGCCAGCTCCCCCCGGATACGCCGGGTGCTGACCTGGTTATTGTCGATGCGCCCCCGGAGCAGACCCACACGCTGCTGTCCGGTTCGCAGTTGGTTCTCGGTTGCCTCCAGTTTGGCCCGCAGGGTCTCCCCTTGGGCTTCCTGGTCCCGGAGTTGGAGCAGAAGCTCCTCCGACCGGGCGTAGAGCTCATCGGCCTCTTTGGTGCAGGCCTCCAGGTCGACCAGGGCGGTCTCGTGGTCCAGACGGAGCTTGGCTCCCCTGGCCCGCTGGTCATCCAGCTGGTCACACCAGAGGGAAATCTCCAGGACCTTCAGCTCCTCCCGGAGGGCCAGGTACTTTTGCGCAGTCGCCGCCTGAGCTTTCAAAGGTTCCCGCTGAAGTTCCAGTTCCTCCAGCTTGTCGGCAATGCGCAGAAGGTTTTCCTGGGTGCGCTCCAGCTTTCGCTGGGTCTCCTCCTTCTGATGGCGGCAGTGGGAGATACCCGCTGCCTCTTCAAAGATCTCCCGCCGCTGGGTGCTCTTGGCGGACAGGATCTCGTCGATCTTTCCCTGGCCAATGAGGGCGTAGCCCTCCTGACCCAAGCCGGTGTCCATGAAGAGTTCGTTCACATCCCGCAGGCGGACCTGCTTGCTGTCCAGGTAGTATTCACTCTCCCCGGAGCGGTAGTATCGGCGGGTGACGGTGACCTCTTCCCGGCCGTCGGGCAGAACCCCCGCCATGCCGTCCAGGGTCAACGACACCTGGGCAAAGCCCTGTCGTTTCCGCCCCTGGGTGCCGCCGAAAATCACGTCCTCCATCTTGCCCCCTCGGAGCTGACGAACGGACTGTTCCCCCAGAACCCAGCGAATGGCATCGGAAATGTTGGACTTTCCGCTGCCGTTGGGGCCTACGATGGCGGTGAGGGGGTGGTCAAAGGAGAGGATAGTCTTGTCGGGAAAGGACTTGAATCCCTGTAATTCCAGTGCTTTCAGCCGCAAGGCATTCTCCCCCTTTTAAAAGACTATAATTCAGTTTATTATAGCAACTTCTCCGCCGATTTGCAACGGGGAATTGACTGAATGTACTTATATAAAGAAAAATCCCCCGCCGCATCGCAGCGAGGGATTCCCGAGCTTCTGTTCATGCATCAAAGGGCCGGACTAAGATTGCTCATCCTGATTTTTTCGATATGCGTTGTGTCCTCATCCATAATAAAATTGATGAAGCACCAAGGATAATCTCCTCCAGGCTGGTAACTGTAGTAAGGATCTGACCAATATGCGAAGTCTCCCACAAACTGAGACGGGCTGTAGTTCAGTTCCTCTCCCTCATAAGCCGCCAGCAGTTCTTCCGTAGAGATGCCGACACCCAGACCGTTGAGAATCGTTACCTCCGGGCCTGTCAGAGTAATGGAATCCACATAGATCTCCTGAGGAGACATTTGGCCGACATAGTAATTGACCGAATAGCCTTCCCATGTTTCAGTCACAAATAGCATAGCGTTCTCCCCATATTCACCGCTGACTGCCATAATGGTGCTCTCCAGCGGCTCACTGTCCGCAAAGGCCTGCAATACAGCATAGGGTTGCTGGCCCATGCAAAGGACTTCTCCAGACTGGTTTGTTATCCCAAATTCAGGGCAGGCCGCAGTCACTCCATACTTGTCAAAGATCTCAACCTTGGCTCTCTCCCACAGTATTGCCAGCCGGGTAACAATAGCGGCAGTTTCGGCACGGGTGATGGTGTCCCGGGGGCGGAAGGCGTGATCTTCTGCATCGCCGGTGAGGACCCCAGCCCGATACAGCACAAAAATTTCCTGGGCATACTGGACAGCCTCCACTTCATAGCTGGCCACATCAGAGATGGCCGCCACGGGGTTTATGCCCATCAACCCTTCCTCCGGCAGACAGTGGGCAAAGAGATAGGCCATCTGGGCCCGGGTAGCGTAGGCAGTCTCCTCGCCCAGGCCCTCTTCCGGCAGGATTCCGTTCTCCACGGCGTAAGCAAAGTAGGGTTTGGCCCAATCTTTTCCTCCCGGAAGTTCCTGGATATCCTCCTGTGTCCCGTAGTAGATACTATGGACCATACAGGCGATCTTCACCGCCTCGTTGAGGCGGAGGTTCCCCTCAGGCAGAAACTGGGTAGAACTCATGCCGTTGAGAATGCCCAAGTCACAGGCAGTCTGAATGACGCCCTGCCGCTCCGCTCCATACCATTTGCTCTGGTCAATGTCCTGGAATCGGGGATAAACCTCCGGAGCCGTCACTATAAAGTGGTTAAAGGACCCCTCCGCAGCCGAAGCCGTCACCACCAGGGATAGGCTCATGCTCAAAGTCATAATGATGACAAGTAACCGTTTCATGTGTATCCCTCCTTGTGTTCATTTTATTATTTTATCACCAAACCGCCTAGGTTTCAACAACTTATTTTACCCCCCCCACAAAACTTTTTAATTTCGTTTTTTACTGCACATCGAATATCCCAGACCAAAAAGAAAACCAGCCCTGTACAAACCGTACAGGGCTGGGAAAATTATGACTTGATTTGGTTGATCTCCTTCTGTAGGTCCACCAGAAACTCTGCGGCGGGGATGCCGTCCATCTGGGTGTGATGGAACTGGAAGGACATGGGCAGGGTGGTTTTAAACCATCCCCTACGATACTTCCCCCAGATGAGGAAGGGGTTGTTGTAGATGCCCGCATAGATGTTCACAGCTCCGTCGATCTCGTGGTCGGCCAGCACGGAGGTCCCAATGACCATGGCTCCTTCGCTCAGGTCATGGGGCTGGGCGGTCTCCCGGACTCGACCGGTCAATTCCCGATAGTCCTTTTGGAACTGTTGGAAATCCTCGCTCACCGGGATATCGCAGGTCTGGATGCCTCCCTGGTTGGTCTTCACCACCACACTCACCGCCAACCGGTCATATTCCATCAGCTTGTCACCTACGGGCAGAAGGAAGAAGTCCTCCCTCTTGGAAGCCGCCTGGCCGATGCACCAGCACAGAAGCATATTGAAGGGGTATCCCTTTTTTCGCCGGAGTTT
>JAFYPT010000086.1 GCA_017547425.1 Ruminiclostridium sp. | reverse complement strand
CCCCAAACATTGAGAAAACGGGTGGACAGCAAGGGTCGAATTATAGTATAATCAATCATTCTATCCGAAAACAGGAGGACCTTTTATGGCCCAAGTGCTGGGACACAAGCTGTCCAAAATATCTGCCAAACACTATGCGGAACTGGTGTTCCGTTCCCTGCTCTTTCTGAGTGCTGTTTTTATGTATGTGACCGGTTGGGTCCGTGACCCGGACCAGCTTTTCGGTGATGTCCGAAATATCCACCCTCTGTTGTGGGTGGTGTGGCTGGTGCTCATTGTGGAGATGATCCTCCGGTTCTTCCCCTCCTCCCTGGAGAGTATGGGCTGCCAGAAGCAGTTCCCCAAGAACTATATGCCCCGGCCGGATGGCCCGGAAACCGTCAAGTTGGAGACCGGAAAGTCCACCCTGACCACCGCGCTGGCCTGGTTTGCCCTGAACGGTGTCATCGGCATCCTGTATTTTATCGGCATCATCGATGCGGGCATCCTGCTGCTCATCAGTCTGGCGTATTCCGTGTGCGACATGATCTGCATCCTCTTCTTCTGCCCCTTCCAGACCTGGTTCCAGAAGAACAAGTGCTGCACCACCTGCCGCATCTACAACTGGGACTACGCCATGATGGCTACCCCTCTGGTCTTTGTCCCCACCTGGTACACCTGGAGCCTGCTGGCCTGCGCCCTGGCTTTGCTCATCCGGTGGGAACTGGCCGTCCGCCGCCATCCTGAGTGGTTCTCGGAAAAGACCAACTGCGCCCTCTCCTGCAGCCAGTGCCAGGAGAAGCTCTGCACCCACAAGAAGCAGCTCCGCCGCTTCCTGAAGGACAACCACCAGAAATTCAAGCATGAACTGAAACGATAAAAAATTTCCCCTGCAGGATTCCGCAGGGGAAATTTTTATGCTGTTACACTAAAATCTGATAGCCTTCTCTCCGCAGGGCATCCAGCAGGCGCTGGCCGTGCTCCTTGCCGCTGACCTCGCAGACGGCGTTCAGGATGGCGTCGCCAATCTCCAGGTTGCCGCTCATGCGGTCGTGGTCCAGGAGGATGATGTTGGCGTTTTCCTGGGCGACGATGTGGGTGAACCGCTCCAGGGAGCCGGGGGTGTCCGGCATGACGGTGGAGAACTTCAGATGACGGCCCCGGGTCACCAGACCCTTGGCAACCACCTTGTGGATGAAGGACACGTCGATGTTGCCGCCGGAAAGGACACAGCAGACCTTCTTGCCCTTGATGTCCACCTTGCCGTTGAGGATGGCCGCCAGGGGGGTAGCGCCGGCGGGCTCCACCACCTGCTTGGTGCGCTCCAGCAGCAGGAGGATGGCGCCGGCGATCTCAGCGTCGGACACGGTGACCATCTGGTCCACGTACTGGTTGATGTACTCCATGGTGATGGTGCCGGGGTTCTTCACGGCGATGCCGTCGGCAATGGTGTGGACGGTGGAGGAGGGGGTGACGGTCTCCTTCTTGAAGTTTTCCGCAATGGCGGGTGCGCCGGATGCCTGGACGCCGATGACCTGGATGCGGGGGTTGATCTGCTTGATGCAGGCCGCCACGCCGGAGACCAGACCACCGCCGCCGGCAGGGACCAGGACCATGTCCACGAAGGGCAGGTCGGAGAGGATCTCCAGGGCGATGGTGCCCTGACCGGCGATGACGTCCTCATCGTCGAAGGGGTGGATCAGCTCGGCGCCCTCGGTCTCCACGATCTCGCAGGCCTTGGCGTAGGCCTCGTCGTAGATGGCGCCGTGGAGAACCACGTTGGCTCCGTAGCCCTGGGTGGCGGACACCTTGGCGATGGGGGTGGACCGGGGCATGCAGATGGTAGCAGGCACGCCGATGCGGCTGGCGGCGAAGGCCACACCCTGGGCGTGGTTGCCTGCGGAGGAGGCCACAACGGCCTTCAGGCCGCCCTCCTCGTACCGCTTCATGATCTTGTTGTAAGCGCCACGGACCTTGAAGGAGCCGGTTTTCTGCTGGTTTTCGTATTTCAGGTAGACTTCCGCTCCGGTCATGTCGGAAAAGGTCTTGGAGGTGGCCAGAGGGACCCGGTGGATGACACTTTTCAGGCGGTTGGCTGCCGCCTGGAAATCGTTGATGGTGAGCATAGGTAGGCCTCCCATTGGTTTCTTTTTTGACAGTATACGCTATTTCCAAACCTTTGTCATCGGGATATTAGAAATTGGAATCAGATTTTTTTGCCCTTACCCAGCACACCTTTCAGCACGGCGGAAACCATGTTCTGCGTCTGCTTCTGGTAGTTTTTTCCCTGGAGATAGAGTTTTTCCACCTTCAGCTGGTTCAGGTTTTCTTTGGGAATGGCATAGGGATTTTGATTGAGGATGACCATGTCTGCCACCTTGCCCAGTTCCAGGGAACCCCGCTCCTCCTCATCGAAGGTGGTCCAGGCTCCGTTCCAGGTGCACATCCGCAGGGCCTCCTGGACGGTGAGGGACTCCTCGGGGACGGAATGGTTGCAGGCCTTGTAGATCCACCGGATAGGGTCGGGGTCGGTGCAGGGAGCATCAGACCCGGCGGAGATTCGGATACCCATGTCCCAGATGGTCCGCAGGGGGTTCAGAGCGGCGGCCCGGTCTCCCAGGATGGATTCCAGGTACTCGTCCGGCTCCTGCTTCCAGCCGATGAAGGCCGACTGCATGGGCAGCTGGATCTTGTAGTCCCGGCAGATCTCCAGGCCCTTCTGGGTGGGCAGGCAGGCGTGGATGATGCCGTGGCGGTGGTCCTCCCGGGGGAAGTCATCCAGAGCGGCCTTCAGGCACCGGGCGGCCTGGTCAAAGGCGGCATCGCCGATGGCGTGGAGTT
>JAFYPT010000085.1 GCA_017547425.1 Ruminiclostridium sp. | reverse complement strand
GGTCAGGTCACACCCTTTGCGGTAGATGCAGGTTACCAGACCTAACAGGTCTTTCAGGTTGCAGGCTTTGAGGATAGTCTGGAAGGTAGCTGCCCGGAGTTTTCGGTCCTCGATCCATGGCATCTCTTCCTCCCGGGAGGCCAGGATCAGAGCATCCACCTCCTCTTTGCTGGGCAGGGGTTTCATCTTAGCCAAGAGGAGTGGGCTGTGGGTGGGGACGAAGATGGTGGAGCTTGGGTCGGTCACGGGTTTGAGGATGTAAAAGGTCTTAGGGGGTCCCTTGTCGGTGGTCTCCTGTCGGATGCCATCAATGCGGCAGACCCCGTTGCAGGAATAGCTGACGTAGTCGCCGCTGCGGTAGTTCTCAGTCATGGTGGGCCTCCTTCTGTGTGAGAAAAAGGGCCAGACAGAAAGGTTCTGTCCGGCCTGGTTCTGGTCAAATTATAGCAAACTGTCCGGCGGATTTCCAAGGCAGTTTTGCCCAAAGAATCCGGAGAGCTTTTCGTGGGAAGTCACCAATTGGGGCGTTGCTGGAAGGGGATTGAAAAGATTTTTGGTTGACAATCCTTTCTCCTACTTTTATAATGAGAGTGGCTCCTTATCGAGGGGCTTAATTTTGCTGTAAAAAGTGAGGTGGAACCAATGGACGCAGGCGGTAGTAACGGCACGATGGCGGGCCGAAAACATCAGCGGACAGATGAGCCGCCCTTGTGGGCGTCCGTTTGTTCCCTGTAATTATACGGCCGAGGCATGTGTCTTACTTCTTGCTGAGAAACTGGGCGTCTTCTGGGCGTCCTGAAACGAAAAAAGCTGGGAGGAGATGCCAATGGCAGATAGAGACAGAATCATCGTGACTTTGGGGGAGACCCTGGCAGCCCTGGTGGAGGCCAAAAAGTACACGACCCTGCGGGACATCCTCGTGACTATGAACGCCACGGACATCGCGGTGATCTTCGAGGACCTGCCCAAAGAAAAGCTCCCCCTGCTGTTCCGGCTTTTGCCCAAGGAACTGGCAGCGGAGACCTTTGTTGAAATGGAACCGGAGGCCCAGGAACTTCTGATCCAGGGCTTTTCCGACAACGAACTGAAAGAAGTCGTCAACGAGCTGTACGTGGACGACGCCGTCGACCTGGTGGAGGAGATGCCGGCCAATGTGGTCAAGCGAATCCTGAAGCAGGCCGACCCCGAAATGCGCAAGATGATCAACGAGATCCTCAAGTACCCGGAGGACAGCGCCGGCTCCATCATGACCACGGAGTATGTGAGCCTGCGTCCTGTGATGACGGCGGAAGAGGCCATCAAGCGCATCCGACGGACCGGTGTGGACAAGGAAACCATCTACACCTGCTACGTCACCGACAACAACCGCAAACTGCTGGGCATGGTCACCCTGCGTACCCTGCTTCTGGCCGAAGAGGATGACCGGGTGGAAGACATCATGGAGGACAACGTCATTTCCGTGAACACCCTGGAAGACCAGGAAAGCGTGGTCCAGATGATGGCCAAGTACGACTGGGCCGCCATCCCTGTGGTGGACCAGGAAGGCCGTCTGGTGGGTATCGTCACCATCGACGACGCCATCGACGTCCTCCAGGAAGAGACCACCGAGGACTTCGAGCTGCTGGCCGGTATGACCCCCACCGACAAGCCCTACCTGAGAACCGGTGTGTTCGAGACCTGGAAGTCCCGTATCCCCTGGCTTCTCATCCTGATGCTCTCGGCCACCCTGACCAGCATGGTCCTCACGGGCTTTGAGAGCTCCCTGGCGGCCTGCTCCGTCCTCATCGCCTTCATCCCCATGCTGACGGGTACCGGCGGTAACAGCGGCACCCAGTCCTCCGTGGCGGTCATCCGTGCCCTGTCCCTGGGTGAGGTGGAGTTCAGCGACACCGTCCGGGTCATCTGGAAGGAGATCCGAGTGGGCGTTCTCTGCGGCGTGACTCTGGCCTCCTGCAACTTTGTGAAACTCCTGGTGGTGGACAAGATGATCCTGGGCAACGACGGTGTCACCGTGCTGGTGGCGGGTGTTATCTGCCTGACCATGGTCCTCACCGTTCTGTGCGCCAAGACCGTGGGCTGTGTCCTGCCCCTGCTGGCAGAGAAGATCCACGTGGACCCTGCCGTCATGGCAAGCCCCTTCATTTCCACCGTGGTGGACGTGACCACCCTGCTCCTGTACTTCCAGGTGGCAAAAATTCTTCTTGGAATCTAAGAAAATCTCCCCCGAATCCAACCGATTCGGAGGAGATTTTTATCTTTTTGCAAAGGATGGCAGCATCAGCCCTTATATGCCTTGCCGGTCATTTCCTGGGCGTCGATGCGCAGGAGAGCGGTTTTGTGGAAGAGTTTGTCGATCATCTTAAAGCCGATCTCTTCGTAGCCGGGGTGCTTCTGGGTGACGAAGGCTTCCAGAGCGGTGCGCTTTTCGGTCTCGTCGGTGACGATGGCCACATCGCCGGTGATGATCACGCTTTCATAGGCGGCGGTGATCTTGCTGGGGAGGATCTGGGCGGAAATGATGGCGGAGAAGCAGCACTTCTTGCTCTGTTCCAGGCACTCCATCTTGTAGCCGTAAGGGGCGGAGTGGAGGTAGACCTTGTCGTTTACCACTACATAGTTGATGGGGACGGCGTAGGGGTAGCCCTCGTTGCCGTTGAGGGACAGGGTGCCGTGGTCGCCCTTCTTCAGGATGGCCAGGGTGTCTTCGAGAGAGAGCTGGCGGTCAGCCTTGTGCATGGGATGCTTATTCATAGGGGTAACCTCCTGTTTCTTTGTTTGGTGGGTTTATTGTATCAGGGGAAACCAAGATGGAATGTTGCAGTTGCATCGTTTGAGAAAATGTTTTACACTGGAACCAAAAGGAGGTGACGGGAATGGATACAAAGAAACTGGGAAAGGAATGTCCTCTGTTTCGGCAAATCGATCCGGAGGATTTGACGGCCCTGCTCAAGTGCCTGTCTGCCCGGGAGGTCACAGCGGAGAAAGGGGAGTTCATCGAGACGACCTCTGGCGGGAAACCCCTCATGGGGGTGGTGTTAGAAGGGGCCGTGGAGATGATCAGCGAGGACTACTTTGGAAAAAAGTCCATCCTGACGGTCCTGACCGTGGGACAGCTCTTTGGGGAGACCTACTCCTGTCTCCAGGCCCGGAACCGGACGGTGGCCTTTCAGGTCCGGGATACCTGCCGGGTCCTGATTTTGGACTATGACCGTATCCTTCATGCCTGTAAGCTGGTCTGTCGGTTCCATCACCGGATGATCGAGAACATGGTGGAGTTGATTGCGGAGAAGAACCTGGAGCTGATTGAGAAACTGGAAGTTTCCTCCCGGACTTCCATCCGGGAAAAGCTGCTGACCTATCTGACCCGGCAGGCCGAGCGGACCGGAAGCCTGACCTTTACCATCCCCTTGGGGCGGACGGAACTGGCGGAATACCTGTGTACCGACCGGTCGGCCATGACCCGGGAGTTGTCCAAGCTCCGCAGCGAGGGGATCATTGACTTCGACAAGCGGACCTTTACCCTGAAAGAACCTTGGAACTAAAGAACAGCCCTCGACCAAATTGGCCGAGGGCTGTTGGTGTGTTGAGATAGGTCCTTTCGGGTAACGGTAAGCCTTCTCCCTGGGGAGAAGGTGACAGGTTGAAGCCGTGACGGATGAGGGGGCCTTGCGTGGTTAGGGGAGGGTGTATTCCCAGGCGGCGGAGTACCCGTCAGGAAGCATATCGCAGGCCGAAACGAAGAGGGTGCCGTCGTCCTGCCAGTGGGCCAGGAGCAGGAGGGGGTCTTCGCTTTCCAGACCCGGTGGAGTCACATCCTGGTAGTCTCCGGTCTTCAGGTCCACGATGCGGACCTGCCACTGCGTGCTGGGAACGTCCGGGGTCCATCCGATGACCGCCTTGGTGCCGTCGGGGCTGAAGAAGTGGGTGGTGTGGAAGGAGATGCCGTCCTGGAACTCGTAGAGGACGGTCAGAGTCTCGTCTCCATTCCACCGGGCAAAGGTGATGACGTCATCCAGGATAGTCTCATAATAGCTGCCAAAGGCCACGACACCGTCCTGGGCGGTGATCATGGTGTGGGGGTGGACATCGGCCTCCAGCACGGTGATCTGGCCGTCCAGGGTCACAGCTACCATTTCATAGCAGGAGAAACTGCCGGC
>JAFYPT010000084.1 GCA_017547425.1 Ruminiclostridium sp. | reverse complement strand
TCCGGCGTGCCGGATGTCATCGATGTTACCGGCATTACCCTGAACAAGACCTCTGCTACCCTGGAAGTGGGGCAGAGCCTGACCCTTGTCCCCACGGTGGCTCCCGCCAATGCCACCGACAAGACCGTCACCTGGTCCACCTCCAACAGCCGTGTGGCTGTGGTAAATCGGCAGGGTAAGGTCACCGGTGTGGCCGAGGGTGTCGCTTACATCACCGCCCAGGCAGGGGAGTTCACCGCATTCTGTAAGGTCACCGTCACCCCCGCCCAGGAGACCGAACCCGATTTCGGCCTCACCGAGAGCCAGATCAAGGGCTATGTCACCGTGAGCTTTGAGGACTTTGGCCAGCGTGTCAGCGGGGAATCCATGGGGACCATCTACAAGCAGCCTCTGGGTACCATCATCCCCGCCACCCAGGTGCCCTATACCACGGGCGATACCATTGCCTCCGTGACCCTCCGTCTGCTGGATGCCATGGACTTCACCGCAAGCTATGAGGGCAGCCAGACCAGCGGTTTCTATCTGGAGGCCATCGGAAACTTTATTCATAAGAATACCTACTACGCTTCCTTTGGTGAGTTTGACGCCGGCGTGGGCTCCGGCTGGATGATCACCTGGAACAACTGGTTCATCGACCAGGGCGCTTCCGAATTCACCGTCAAGAACGGCGATGTGATCCGTTGGCAGTACACCTGCCAGCTGGGCAAGGACATCGGCCAGGATATGTCCGGCGAGGTGGAGACGGTGAAAAACCTCATCGACGCCATCGGCACCGTGACCAAGGATTCCGGTCCTGCCATCACCGCCGCCCGCACGGCTTACGACAAGCTGACCAGCAACCAGAAGGCTCTGGTGACCAACTACAGCAAGCTCACCGCCGCCGAAAAGGCCTATGCGGACCTGCTGGCCCAGGAGGAGGTCCCCGGTGTGTCTGACCTGCCCTACACCGATGTTTCCGGCCACTGGGCAGAGGAGGCCATCGCCGCCGTCTACGAACTGGGCCTCATGATCGGCACCAAGGACGATCAGTTTGCTCCTGAGGAGGAACTGAGCCGGGCCATGCTGGTGACCATCCTCTACCGTATGGAAGGGGAACCTGCCGTCACCGGCTCCAACACCTTCTCCGACGTGAAGGGTGACACCTGGTACACCGATGCGGTGATCTGGGCCAGCCAGAACGGCATCGTCAACGGTGTGGGCAAGGACCGCTTTGCCCCCAACCAGGACATTACCCGTGAGCAGATGGCGACCATGCTTCTGCGTTACTCCGACTATAAGGACTATGACACCACCCAGCGCAACGACCTGACCGGCTACACCGATGCCGATAGCATCAGCGACTGGGCTCTGGAGGCCCTTCAGTGGGCCAACGGGGAAGGTCTCATCACCGGCCGCAAGGCCGACCTGCTGGCTCCCAAGGGGGACACCACCCGCGGTGAGACGGCTACCATCCTCATGCGTTACCTGGAAACCATCGCATAAAGCGGCTGGTATCCTGTAACATGCTACACTTCAACCCGCAGCGTCTCCCTTCAAAAGAGAGGGGAGGCGCTGTCGGGCTGTTAAAGATCCCGCCTGAAAAGGAGGAATTTTCCATGAAATATCGAATTCAACGGGCTGTCAGCCTGCTTTTGGCCCTGGTCCTCACCCTGGGTCTGGGGGTCGACGCATCTGCTGCCCAGGTCAGTGACGACCTGAATCAGACCGCCCGGTACATCCACACCACCGTCAAGGCCCCCCAGGTGGGGTCTGTGGGAGGCGAGTGGGCCGTGCTGGGTCTGGCCCGCAGCGGCTATGCCGTCCCGGACAGCTACTACACTACCTACTACAAGACCGTAGAGACCTATGTAAAGGACAAAAAGGGAGTACTTCACAGCAAGAAGTACACGGAATACTCCCGTGTGATCCTGGCCCTCACCGCCATGGGCAAGGATGCCCGGGATGTGGCGGGCTATGACCTGACCCTCCCTCTGGGAGACTATGACAAAACCATCTGGCAGGGGCTCAACGGCCCCATCTGGGCCCTCATCGCCCTGGATTCCGGGAACTACCCCATGCCCCAGAACAAGTCCGCCAAGACCCAGGCCACCCGCCAGATGTATGTGGACTGCATTTTGAACCGTCAGAACCCCGACGGTGGCTGGAGTCTGAACGCCGGGGCTGCTACCTCTGACCCGGACATCACCGGCATGGCCCTCCAGGCGCTGTCCCGGTATCAGGACCAGGCTAAGGTGAAGACGGCCATCGAAAAGGCCCTGGCCTGCATGTCTGCCCGTCAGGGCAGCGACGGCGGTTTCTCCTCCTGGGAGACCGCCAACTCGGAAAGCTGCGTCCAGATGATCGTGGCTCTGTGCGCTCTGGGGCTGGACCCGGAGGACGGACGGTTCGTGAAGAACGGCAAGTCTCTGCTGGATGCTCTGGATGCCTACCGCCGGGCGGACGGCAGCTACTGCCACACCAAAGGGGACGGGGGCAACGGCATGGCCACTGAACAGGCCCTCTACGCCCTGGCGGCGGTCCAGCGGGCCGAAACCGGAAAGCCCAGCCTGTACGACATGAAGGACGCTCTTTCCCTGGGGAGCGGAAACCAGGCCCAGGGTCTGCCCGGGAAGCACCAGGATGTGAAGCCTGCCCAGGTGGTCACCCCAGGCCTGACCTTCTCGGACACCAACCGTCACGCCAACCAGGCCGCCATTGAAGCCCTGGCCGCCCGGGGCATCATCAATGGCATGGGAGACGGGACCTTCGGCCCGGACAAGACCATGACCCGCGCCCAGTTTGCCGCCATCGTGGTCCGGGGCTTGGGGCTGCCCCAGAAGGCGGTCACGGTCTTTGATGATGTGAAGAGCGGTCAGTGGTTTGCCCCCTATGTGGGGACTGCCTACACCTATGGCATCGTCAACGGACGGTCTGCCGATACCTTTGACCCCAACGGCACCATCACCCGCCAGGAGGCTGCCCTCATGGTGGCCCGTGCCGCCAAGCTCTGCGGCATGGACACGGAGATGACTCCTCTGGTGGTTCGGGATGTACTGGCCCAGTTTACGGACTATGTGACCGCTGCTGATTGGGCCCGTGCCGGCCTGGCCTTCTGCTATCAGGAGGGTATCCTGGATGACTCTGCCCTGGAGATCCGGCCCAAGGCGGCCATCAAACGGTGCGAGATCGCCCAGATGCTCTATAACCTGCTGGATGTCGCCCAGCTTCTGTGAGGAGGCTGACCTATGTGGTGGAACAAACACAAAAATAAAGTCCTCATGGCCGGTCTGGCCCTGATCCTGCTGGCGGCGGTCTACTGGTACGGGGGCAGCGCCCCCGGCATGCAGGGATGGACGGTGGAGAAGCCCCCAACCCAACCGGAAGCTCAGACTCAGGAAGCGCTTGCCCTGCCGGAAGAGCCGGAGGAGGTTCCCCAGGAGGAACCGGAACCCCAGGAAGACCTGGAGAGCCGCCCCGGTGGCACGGAGGGAGGCATGACCGCCCAGGAGAAGGAAGAGGCGGCCAAGGAATTGGCCCCGGAACCCGAAGCCCCTCAGGAGACCGGGAATGAGACCTGGTCCGCCCTTCAGGGCATGGTCATCGATCCCAACACCGGGCAGGACGCCTATCGGACCGACCCGGTGCCGGAAGGCCGGCCCGTACCCGTGGAACCGGAGAACGTGACCATCTCTGACACGGCCTATACCTGTACCCTCACTGTCCGGTGCGACACCATTCTGGATAACCTGGGCTGGCTGGACCCGACCAAGACCGAACTGGTCCCGGCAGATGGGGTGATTTTCCCGGAAACCACCGTGACCTTTTACGAAGGGGAAAGCGTCTTTAACATCCTCCAGCGGGAGATGAAGAAGGCGGGCATCCATATGGAGTTTGAAAACACGCCCATCTACAACTCGGCCTATATTGAGGGCATCGGCAACCTCTACGAGTTTGACTGCGGGGAGCTCTCCGGCTGGACCTACCGGGTCAACGGCTGGTTTCCCAACTACGGCTGTTCCCGCTACCAGCTTCGGCCGGGGGACACCGTGGAATGGCTCTACACCTGCAAATTGGGGGTAGATGTGGGAGCCAACATTATATAAAATAAGGAAGAAACGAATAGAAAGGAGGAAGACCATGGAACATCGGGATGCCTTCTCTGGCTGTCACCCGGCCATCAACTTTTTATACTTTGCCCTGGTGCTGGTGTTCACCATGTGCTTCCTCCATCCGGTGAGCCTGGTGGTCTCTCTGGGGACCGCCCTGGCCTACGCTGCCATGCTGAAGGGCGGGCGGGCCATCCGGTCCGGCATGAAGATCCTGGTGCCCATGATGCTCATGGCGGCCATCCTGAACCCGGCCTTCAACCATGAGGGTGTCACCATCCTGACCTACCTGCCCTCGGGCAATCCGTTGACGTTGGAGAGCATTCTGCGGGGTCTGGCGGGAGCCGTCATGCTGGCCGCTGTCATCACCTGGTTCCAGTGCTACTCGGCGGTGATGACCTCGGACAAGTTCGTCTACCTCTTCGGGCGGATCATCCCCGCCCTCAGCCTGGTGCTGAGTATGACCCTGCGGTTCATCCCCAAGTTCCGGGCCCAGCTGGCGGTGGTTACCCAGGCCCAGCGGTGTCTGGGGCGGGATGTGTCCCAGGGTAGTGTATTCCAGCGGGTGCGGACGGGGATCACCATTCTCTCCATCCTCATCACCTGGAGTCTGGAAAATGCCATTGAGACTGCCGACTCCATGAAGGGGCGGGGCTACGGTCTGCCCGGGCGGACGGCCTTTTCTATCTACCGCTTTGACAAGCGGGACAAGGCCCTTCTGGCCTGGCTGCTGGCCCTGGGAGGATACATCCTGGCGGGATGGGTGGCCGGAGCCATGGCCTGGCAGTATGTCCCTGTGATTCGAGGGGTTATAGGAATCTTCCCTATGACCTTCCAAGGGGCCTATCTGGCCCTGTGCCTGACACCGGTACTATTAAACAGAAAGGAGGACCGGACATGGAAACAACGGCAAAAAGAATAACTCCCTTGTTCCGGATTCGGGACTTCTCCTTCTCTTACCCGGAGGAAGAGACCAAGGCGCTGGACGGCTTGGATTTGGAGGTCCTGCCCGGAGATTTTCTGGTTCTCTGCGGCCCCTCCGGCTGCGGCAAGTCTACCCTCCTGCGGCAGCTGAAAACCGTCCTGGCCCCTCACGGGGTCAAGACGGGAGAGATCTTCTTTGACGGGACCTTTTTGGAAGAAGTGGACCACCGGACCCAGAGCCAGCGGATCGGTTTTGTCCAGCAGAACCCGGAGAACCAGATCGTCACCGACAAGGTCTGGCACGAGCTGGCCTTCGGCTTGGAGAGCTTGGGGTACGACACCCCCACCATCCGCCGCCGGGTGGCGGAGATGGCCTCCTTCTTCGGCATCCAGACCTGGTTTTATAAGAAGGTCACCGATCTGTCCGGCGGACAGAAGCAGCTGCTGAACCTGGCGGCTGTGATGGTCCTTCAGCCTTCCGTCCTCATCCTGGACGAGCCCACCAGCCAGCTGGACCCCATTGCCGCCTCGGACTTTTTGGCGGTGCTGGGAAAGATCAACCGGGAACTGGGGACCACCATTATCCTGACGGAGCACCGGTTGGAGGAGACTTTCCCTCTGGCAAGCTCCGTGGCCGTCCTGGACCAGGGCAAGCTCCTGTGCCAAGGCTCTCCCCAGGAAGTGGGGGCCGCCCTGCGGGAGAAGGGCCACAGCATGTTCCTGGCCATGCCCACGGCCATGGGGGTGTGGGCGGCGGTGGAGAACGACCTGCCCTGCCCGGTCACCGTCCGAGAGGGGCGGGACTGGCTGACCGCCTTTGCCCAGACCTATCCTCTGGGGGAACTGCCCCCGGAACGGCGCTATCGCTATCCCGAAAAACCAGTCCTCCGAGGGGAGGAACTGTGGTTTAAGTATGACCAGGAGGGTCCCGATGTGGTGAAGGGCCTGACCCTGGAGGTGAAGCGGGGAGAGTTTCTGGCCCTGCTGGGTGGAAACGGCACCGGCAAGACCACCAGCCTGTCCCTGTTGGCTGGGCTGAACAAGCCCTACCGGGGGAAGCTGGAGCGAACCGGCACGGTGGGTGTCCTGCCCCAGGACCCTCAGGCCCTCTTTGTGAAAAAGACTCTCCGGGAGGACCTGATGGAACTGGTTCGTGACCTGCCCGAAGGCGAGCGGGAGGAAAAGGCCGCCCGGCTGATCTCCCTGTGCCGCCTGGAGGGACTTCTGGACCGCCACCCCTACGACCTGTCGGGTGGTGAGCAGCAGCGGGCAGCTCTGGCGAAAATCCTGCTGCTGGACCCGGAGATCTTACTCCTGGACGAACCCACCAAGGGCCTGGATGCTGAGTTTAAGGTGATTTTGGCAGAGATCCTCCAGACCCTTCTGGCCCGTGGGGTGACCATCCTCATGGTCAGCCACGACGTGGAATTCTGTGCCCGCTATGCCCACCGGTGCGCCCTCTTCTTTGATGGAAGCATCGTCACTGAGGGGACTCCTCGGGACTTTTTCTCGGGCAACAGCTTCTACACCACCTCGGCCAACCGAATGGCCCGGAGCCTGCTGCCCGACGCAGTCACCCCGGAAGATATCATTGCCGCCTGCGGTGGGGAGGTCCCACCTGGGCCGGACCTCCCGGAGGAGGATTTTCCCCTGCCCCAGCCGGAGGACCGGCGGGAACAGGGAAAGCCCGGAGGTCTCCCCTGGTGGAGAAAGTTGGGTGCCCTCCTGTCCGGCGGTTTGGCCCTCTTTCTGGCGGTCAAGTTTCTGAAAATCAACGACCTGTCTGCCCTCCTGCGGGCGGACAACCTGGGGACTTTGGCCACCGACCAACTGGTTCTTTATGGCATTATGGTGACTGCCTTGTTGGCCTTTGCCGCCTGCGTCAGCCGGAAGAGTCATCGGAAAGAGTATCTGATCCAAACGCCCCGGGAGAGCCGGAAACTGGCCAAACGGACGGCGGTGGCTGCCCTGCTCATCCTGCTCCTCATCCCCTTGACCCTCTTTGTGGGGGTGTATTATCTGGGGGGACAGAAGTATTATTTCATCGCCCTGC
>JAFYPT010000083.1 GCA_017547425.1 Ruminiclostridium sp. | reverse complement strand
TCCATCTTCAAGATCGTCACCACGGCGGCGGCCATCGAGCAGAAGAAGGACTTGGATTCCTTCGCCTTCTCCTGTACCGGGTCCTACCAGATCGGGGAGGACACCATCACCTGTCCCTATGCCCATGGCCAGAACCTGAACATCGACCAGTGCCTGGCCTCCTCCTGCAACGGTGCCTATGCCCAGCTGGCCCTGGAACTTGGGGGGGACACCCTGGAGAAGTACATAGAACAGGCCGGTCTCATGGAGTCCCTGAAGATCTGCGACATCAACACCGCCCGGGGCAGCTTTGAGGCGGCCCCCAAGGGCTCCTCCTACCTGGGCTGGTCCGGTGTGGGCCAGTACAAGGATCTGGTGAACCCCTGCACCATGCTGGCCTTCCTGGGTGGCATCGCCAACCGGGGCGTAGCCACCGTCCCCCAGCTGGTGGACAAGGAGACCCTCTCCGGCTCCTCCGTCCCTGCGGCCTTCCCCGACGGCACGGATACTTTTAAGATCTACGACGAAGCAACCTGCAACCGTCTGAAGGAGATGCTCCGGAACAACGTGGTGAACCAGTACGGCCAGTCCCAGTTTGGGGACCTGCCCGTCTGCGCCAAGTCTGGCACGGCAGAGGTGGGCGGAGGCAAGCAACCCCACGCCTGGTTCGTGGGCTTCGTGGACGACGTGAACACCCCTCTGGCCTTCGTGGTCCTGGTGGAAAACGGTGGCTCCGGCGCCAGCGTGGCCGGCAGCATCGCCGCCCAGGTCCTGGCCCAGGCCACAGCAAACTGAGGAAAAGCTGACCCGATTTTTTCGGGTCAGCTTTTTTTAGCCTGTCGAAAAAGGCGAAGTCTTTTCCGACAAATGGGATTGCGGCCTGTTGCAGCGCACGAGCCGTTGGCTCGCACGTTTACAGGCCGAGAAGTGTTTTCAGGTACGCACAGGTCGCGCCAGAAAACCTATTTGAATTTATTTCGCTACTGGGGTGGCGAAACTCTACGAGGTTTTTTGAAAAAACAGGTGCATTTCTATTTTAAGTGTGATACAATGGAAACCAGAAAATTCCAGAGGCGGAATACTGGGGGAATCCTGTATGATTAATCCAATCCACATTCGATGCCGCCTGCGCTTTCTGGTGGCGGTGATCGCTGTGATCGTCGTCCTGTTGACGCTGTTTACCAACGGGGCGTTCTATATGGTGGGTACCTATGTGCTGGCAGGGGTAGTTGTGGTCTATTCTATCCTCCATGCTGTTCTTTGCCGCTGTCCCCATTGCGGCCGACGGCTCTCCGTCTCGGGGGATGAGACCTGTGCTTGTCAATACTGCGGCGGTCCCCTCAGAACCTCCCATGTCCGGGAGACTTACAGCGGCCTTTGCCATCAAGAACAATAAAAGAGCTGACCTGCATGCAGGTCAGCTCTTTTTTGTTGGGTCACGGGCAGATGCCGGTCCAGATCTCGTAGTTGAAGCAGGCACCGTCAGGGTACTGGACTTCCGGGGAGAAGAGGACCACTTCATACAGATCGATGATGAAATCCAGATCTGCCGAGGTCATGCCATCCCAGACCAGAGCGGAGTGATACCATTCGTCCACCTCGTCGGTGGTTTTGAGCCAGTTTTTATAAATGGCCATCAATTGGTTGTCGGTTCGGTCGGAGACTTCTGCAGAGGTGAGCTGTCTGCCGGTCTTCAGGTCGAAGGTCATGCCGTAGGAGACCTCGTGGTCATAGAGGTAGTGGGACTTAAAATAGATGCTCAGGATGCCGCCCGAATTGTGGGTCACCATGGCGGTCACCGTGGCGGGGAAGAACCAGGCGTCATAGGGTTCCGCATTGTCCTGGGCCCAACCCAGCCACTTGCCCAGGAGCTGGTGCTGGCCCACGCCCCGGCAGAAGTCAAAGTAGTCCTGCTGGATGGCCTGATTGATGGCTTGGGCGGCGGGGCTGTTGCCCTCCACGGTCAGGTAGTCATAGGTCAGGGGCAGGCTGTAGTTCTGGCCGGGGACCCGGTAGTAGTAGGTCTTCTGGGTCAGGGTCACCACGGCGGAGTCCACGTTTTGGTCCAGACGGCTGCCGTACAGGTTGGGGTCGGCGTCCATGGCGTTGTAGAGCATCTGGGCGGCGCTGTCCCGGGTGAGGGGAGCGTTCCGGTCGATGCCCCCCAGCAGATCAAACAGGCCGTTCATCTCGGCGTAGAACTCCACATTTTGGGTCCAGTAGGGACCCACGAAGCCGAAGTGGTCGGCGTTGTAGCCCATGGCCACCAGCAGCATCTTGGCGGCCTGCATGGCGGTGACGTTGCCCTCGGGCTGGAAGAGGTTGCCGCCCATGCCGTTCACCAGCCCCAGGGAGGAGCAGTAGGCCACATGGTCTCGATACCACTGGCTGTTGCTCACGTCATAGAAGGGGTTGGGCAGACCACTGGCAGAGGGGGTGCCGCCGCCGTTGACGGTGACAGACATGATCTTGCAGAACTGGGCCCGGGTGAGGGAGTCGTTGGGGCGGAAATCACCCTCGGGGAAGCCGTCCAGGATGTTCAGCTCCACGCACCGGGACACGGCGGCCTTGTGGGTGATGGAGGCCATGTCCCAGAAGGGGAGGGTGTAGGCGGAGGCGGAAACACTCAGGCCAAGAGCCAAACTCAGGGCAAGGATCAGGGAAAGGATCCGTTTTTTCATAGGGAGTTCCTCCTTATTTGATATTCCAGGCAGGCCGCAGGCCTTCCAGGTCTTTGACCAGCGGTTCCGGGATCACCCGGTCGCAGCCCAGGGTCTTTAAATGGAGGGTCACCTGGGCCAGCTGCTCCAGGCACTCCATCCGGTAGTGGGCCTGCTCCATGGTCTCGCCCCAGGAGACCGCTCCGTGATATTCCAGCAGGAGGGCCCGGTAGTCCCGGCAGTAGGGGGCCACGCTGTCTGCCACCGCCTGGGAGCCGGGGAGGGCGAAGGGAGCCACGGGGACAGTCCCCAGAAAGACCACCGCTTCCTGGATGATGGGCTTGTCCAGGGGGAGCCCGGCGCAGGCAAAGGCTGTGGCGGCGGGGGGATGGGCATGGATGACCGCCCGGACGTCGGGGTTTTCTTTGTAAATACGAAGGTGCATTTTGGTCTCGGAAGAGGGCTTGCGGGAACCTTCCAGGAGGTTTCCCTCCAGGTCCACCTTCACCAGCATGTCCTCGGTCATGGCCCCCTTGGAGACCCCGGTGGGGGTCACCCACAGGGCGTTGTCTCCCACCCGGACGGAGAGGTTGCCGTCGTTGGCGGCCACCAGTCCCCGCTGGTAGATTTTCAGGCCGGCTTCCAGAATTTCCTGCTTGGCCTGGGCGTCAGAGGGATAGCCTGCCATGGTCAGCCCTCCTTCTTCCGCCCGAACATAGCAGCTAGATTCTCCTGGAAGGGCGGGTAGCAAATGCCCTTCTCCGTGACGATGGCGGTGATGAGGTCGTGGTCGGTCACGTCAAAGGCGGGGTTGTAGCACTTGACCTCAGGCAGAGCCGAGGGCTTTTCAAAGAACTTGGACTTGATCTCCTCCCCGTCCCGCAGCTCGATGGGGATGTGGTCCCCGTCGGGGCAGGTGAAGTCGATGGTGGAGGAGGGGCCCAGCACATAGAAGGGGATGCCGTAGTGCTTGGCCAGGATGGCTACCCCGGAGGTGCCGATCTTGTTGGCGGTGTCGCCGTTGGCAGCCACCCGGTCGCAGCCCACGAAGCAGGCGTTGATCTTGCCCTCTTTCATGACGATGCTGGCCATGTTGTCGCAGATGAGGGTGCAGTCCACTCCGGCCCGCTGGAGCTCGTAGGTGGTCAGCCGGGCGCCCTGGAGGAGGGGACGGGTCTCATCGCACCAGGCGTGGAGGGTGATGCCCTCCTCAGCGGCCAGGAAGAGGGGACCCAGGGCGGTGCCGTACCGGGAGGTGGCCAGAGGACCGGCGTTGCAGTGGGTGAGGATACCGTCCCCCTCCTTCACCAGGGACAGACCGTGGCGGGAGATGGCGGCGCACATGTCGATATCCTCCTGGTGGATGGCCAGAGCGGCTTGCTTCATGGAGTCCAGGATGCTGTCCACGTCCATGCAGGGCATGGCCTCTGCCACCGCCAGCATCCGGTCCAGCATGTGCCGCAGGTTCACTGCCGTGGGCCGGGAGGCGTTCAGATAGCGATGGATCCCCTCGCAGTCCTGGATGAAGTCAAAGTAGAGTTTGGCCTGGGACTGACGGGCCAGGACGTACATGGCGTAAGCGGCAAAGATGCCGATGGCAGGAGCGCCGCGGACCCGCAGGGAGTGGATGGCCTCATAGAGGTCTTCGGCTTTGGAGAGCTCCAGGTAGACGGTCTCGTTGGGGAGTCTGCTTTGGTCCAGGATGCGCACGGCGCAGCCATCGGGGGTCAGACAGACGTTGTCGGTATGGGTCATGGAAGTCACTTCCTTATATATAATATGGTGTTGGTGGCTGCCTTTATTGTAGCAGGAACCGGCGGGAAAAGCAATGGAACCCCATCTGTCGTGCAGGATAATAGAGAGGTGTCCAGTCATATTAAAAGAATACAAGGGGATTTGAGAAAAGAAAAAAAGCTGTTGTGCAAAATGACGGCTGGTAAAAAGAGTGAAATGGGAGGGAAAACGCAGAGATGAGGGATGCAAAATGCAGGAAAAGTTACGAAAGATGGAAAAATAGTGAGGTTTTTCCGCCGAAACCAAAATAAATGCGAAAATCTGTGACGGAAGGGGAGGCGAATCCTGCGTGGCGAGAGGGCGTTTCGCCGGAAAACCTCGGAAATAATTTGTGCAAAAGGTGTATTTCATTTTTGGGGAATTGGTGTTATCATATGCACAAGTTACAGGGGACGCACCCCTGGGCGAAACGTTCAAAACAGACGGAATTGAGTAGCCGACTGTTTCGAATATTGAACTTGCATTTGGCAGGTTCGAATCCTTATTTTTCATATTTTGAATGGGAGGAAAATTTTATGAGACTGAAAGATACTGGTCTGACTAATGCTGAACTGAAGGCACAGGTTAAGAAGTACATGATCGAGACCTACGAGCGTATGGACTTCATCGCTGAGCGCGCTGAGGGCGTCTGGATGTACGACGAGAACGGCGAAGCTTATCTGGACTTCTACGCTGGTATTGCTGTTAACACCCTGGGTAACTGCCATCCCGCAGTCGTGAAGGCTGTTCAGGAGCAGGCTGCTGCTATCATGCACACCTTCAACTACCCCTACACCATTCCTCAGGCAGTCCTGTCCAAGGAAATCTGCGAGACCATCGGCATGGACAAGGTTCTGTATCAGAACTCCGGTGCTGAGGCTAACGAAGCAATGATCAAGATGGCTCGTAAGTGGGGCATCGAGAACATCGGTCCCGACGCTTGGCACATCATCACTGCTAAGAAGTCCTTCCACGGCCGTACCTTCGGCGCTATGACCGCTACCGGCCAGCCCGACTCCGCTATCCAGAAGGGCTTCGGCGACCTGACCCCCGGCTTCACCTATGCTGACTACAACGATCTGGAGTCCTTCAAGGCTGCTTACGTTGAGGGCAAGACCTGCGCTATCATGTTCGAGCCTGTTCAGGGCGAGGGCGGCGTGTTCCCCGCAACTCAGGAGTTCATCGAAGGCATCCGCGCATTCTGCGACGAGAAGGGCATCCTGTTCCTGCTGGACGAAGTTCAGGCAGGTTGGGGCCGCTGCGGCGACTTCATGTGCTACATGACCTACGGCGTGAAGCCCGACATCGTGTCCATGGCTAAGGCAATGGGCGGCGGCATGCCCATCGGCGGCATCGCTTGCAACGACAAGGCTGCTTCCGCATTCGGCCCCGGCACCCACGGCTCCACCTACGCTGGTCACCCCGTCGCTGTTGCTGCTTCTCTGGCAGTCCTGCGCGAGCTGAAGGCTGGCAACTGGGCACAGAACGCTAAGGAAATGGGCGACTACTTCGCAGCTGAGCTGCTGAAGATCCCCGGTGTCGTTGCAGAACGTCATCGCGGCCTGTTCGTCGGCGCTATCCTGGAAGACGGCATCTCCGCTGTTGAAGTCAAGCGCGCTTGCATCCGCAACAAGTTCCTGGTCACCGCTATCGGCACCTCCATCATCCGTATGGTTCCCCCCCTGGTCATCACCAAGGAGAACGTCGATGAGGCTTGCGTCCGTCTGGGCAAGGCTATCGCTGAGGTTAAGGGCTAATTTACAACCCGCTTAACTGAGGAGATTGCTCCAATCGACTAGTTACAATCCCCCCACCTTTCGGTGGGGGGATTTTTTATCCCGACTTTGAAATGCCAGCATTTCAAAGTGGTTTGCAGGCCGCTGTGTGCATCGGTGAAGCCGACACACTTGCGGCCTGAGAAGTGTTTTCCGGCACGCGCATGTCGCGCCGGAAAACGGATCAAACCCTATTTCGCCACCAGGGCGGCGAAACTCTGCGAGGCAATAAAAAGCTCCCGGCTCGATGAGCCGGGAGCTTTTGGCGTTATTCAGATATTATTCCTCATCCAGGATGAAGGAGACCAGCAGGTCTTCTGCGTTGACGTGCTCGCCGGGAGCCACGTAGATCTTGTCGACCTTACCGTTGACCTTGGAGACGAAGGTGGTCTCCATCTTCATGGCTTCCACGATCATCAGAGGCTGGTTGACCTTGACCTCGTCGCCTTCCTTCACCAGAACGGTTTCCACGGTGCCGGGGATGGTGGAGCCCAGGTGAGCGGGGTTGGACTTGTCGGCCTTCAGCTTGCGGTCAACAACGACCTCCAGGGTCTTGTCGAGGACCTTCTGCTCACGCAGCATGCCGTTGACTTCGAAGGTCAGCACGCGGTAGCCCTCGTCGTCGGGGTCGGACATGTGGACGAACTTGATGATGATGTCCTTGCCGGAGTCCACCTTCAGGACGGTCTCTTCGCCCTTGCGCAGGCCGAAGAAGTAGACGTGGGATTCCAGGGTGGTAACGTCGTTGTAAGCCTCGAAGTGGGTGCAGTAGTCTTCGTAAACCTTGGGGTACAGGGCGTGGGAAACGGCCTTCTGCTCCATGGCGAAGTCGGAGAAGCCGGACATGTCGAACTTTTCACGCAGCAGCTTCTTGATGGCCTCGAAGTCCACATCGGGCAGCAGGGTGCCGGGGCGGACGGTGATGGGCTCGATGTCCTTCAGGACGATCTTCTGCAGCTCCTTGGGGAAGCCGCCCTCGGGCTGACCGATCATACCCTTGAAGAAGTCGATGACAGAGTCGGGGTAGGACAGGCCTGCACCCTCGGTGAGGATGTTGTCCATGGTCAGGCCGTTCTTGGACATGAAGATGGCCAGGTCGCCAACCACCTTGGAGGAGGGGGTGACCTTGATCAGGTTGCCCAGCAGGATGTTAGCCTGGCGGTACAGTTCCTTGATCTTTTCAAACTCGTCCTTAGAACCCATCTCGGTGACCTGGGCCAGCAGGTTGGAGTACTGGCCGCCGGGGATCTCGTGCTTGTAAATCTCAGCCAGGGGGGAGACCTGACCGGACTCGTTGGCCTTGTAGACCTTGCGGACGTGCTCATAGTAACGAGCCAGTTCGTTCAGGCCTTCGAATTCCAGGCCGGTGTCACGCTCGGTGCCGCGGAGGGCTTCCACCACCACGTTCAGGGAGGGCTGGCTGGTGCAGCCTGCCATGGACTCGATGGCCAGGTCGGCGATGTCAACGCCTGCCTCGGCTGCCTTCAGGACGGTAGCCACACCGGCACCGGTGGTGTCGTGGGTGTGCAGGTGGACGGGGATTTTCAGCTCGGACTTCAGGGTCTCAACCAGCTTGTAAGCGGAGTAAGGCTTCAGCAGGCCGGCCATGTCCTTGATGGCCAGGATGTGAACGCCCATGGACTCCAGTTCCTTGGCCTTCTTAACGTAGTAGTCCAGGGTGTACTTGACCTCGTTGGGGTTCAGGATGTCACCGGTGTAGCACAGAGCGCCTTCGACGATCTTGCCGGTCTTCAGGGACTCTTCGATGGGCATCTTCATGTTTTCGATCCAGTTCAGGGAGTCGAAGACACGGAAAACGTCGATGCCGTTGATGGCGGAGATGCGGATGAACTCCTTGACCAGGTTATCGGGGTAGTTGCTGTAGCCAACGGCGTTGGAGGCACGCAGCAGCATCTGGATCAGGGTGTTGGGCATACGCTCGCTGAGGATCTTCAGTCTCTTCCAGGGAGATTCCTTCAGGAAGCGGTAGGCGGTGTCGTAGGTAGCGCCGCCCCATGCTTCCACGGAGAAGGCGTTCTGCATGATGGTGTTGGTGGCGCGGGCGGCACCGACGATGTCCTTGGTACGCATACGGGTGGCGATCAGGGACTGCTGGGCGTCACGCATGGAGGTGTCGGTGATATACAGCTTCTTCTCGTTCAGGATCTTCTGGGTAAAGCCGGTGGCGCCCAGACGCTTGAACTCGTCCTTGGAGCCGTGGACCAGAGCGGTCTCATTATAGCGGGGCAGGACACGGTCCTCGTAGTAAGGCTTGTTGCCCTTGGAGACGTTGACGATCTTGTCACCCAGGAAGGCCAGAATCTTGGAGGCACGGTCCGCACTGTGGGACAGGGTGAACAGCTCGGGGGTCTCTTCGATAAAGGTGGTGTAGCAGCGGCCTTCCTGGAAGGTCTTGTTGTTGATGACGTTGATCAGGAAGGAGATGTTGGTCTTGATACCCTGGATCTTGATCTCACGCAGAGCGCGGCGGGACTTGGTGACAGCGCCCATGAAGGTGCGGTCGAAGGAGCTGATCTTCACCAGCAGGGAGTCGTAGTAGGGCAGGATCTCGGCGCCGGTGTAGATGTTGCCGCCGTCCAGACGGATGCCGTTGCCGGAGCCGGAGGTGTAAACGGCCACCTTGCCGGTGTCGGGCATGAAGTTGTTGGAGGGATCCTCGGAGGTGACACGGGTCTGGATAGCATAACCGTGGCACTGGATAGACTCCTGAGAGGGGATGCCGATCTCGGGGGAGTTCAGGGGGTAGCCCTCTGCCACCAGGATCTGGGAACGGACGATGTCGATGTCGGTGACCAGCTCGGTGACGGTGTGCTCAACCTGGATACGGGGGTTCATTTCGATGAAGTAGGGGTTACCTTCCAGGTCCACCAGGAACTCGCAGGTACCGGCGTTGCGGTAGCCAACGTGGCGGCACAGAGCCAGAGCGGACTCGAAGATCTTCTGGCGGGTGGCCTCGGGAACGGAGAATGCGGGGGCGTACTCCACCACCTTCTGATGACGGCGCTGGACGGAGCAGTCGCGGTCATACAGGTGGACCACGTTGCCGTAGTGGTCGGCCAGCATCTGGACCTCAATGTGCTTGGGGCCACGCAGGTACTTTTCAATGAAGACCTGGTCATCACCGAAGGCCTTCTTGGACTCGTTGATGGCCTCCTTGAACTCCTTCTCCATGTCCTCGGGCTTGTGGACGATACGCATGCCGCGGCCGCCGCCGCCGTTGGATGCCTTCAGCATGACGGGGTAGCCGACCTTTTCTGCCACTTCCATGGCCTCTTCCAGGGTCTTCATGGCGTGGTCCACGCCGGGGATGATGGGTACGTTGGCGGCGATGGCGATCTGCTTGGAGGAGATCTTGTCGCCCATGGCGTTCATGCTGTCCACGGTGGGACCGATGAAGGCGATGCCGTTCTTCTCGCACTCTTCCACCAGGACGGGGTTTTCAGCCAGGAAGCCGTAGCCGGGGTGGATGGCGTCGATGTTGTGGTCCTTGGCGATCTTGATGATGGTGGGGATATCCAGATAAGCGTCAACGGGGCCGCTTTCGGGGTTCAGGGGATAGGCTTCGTCGGCCAGGTCACGGAATCTGGCGTACTTGTCCTCCTTGGAATACACAGCAACGGAGGTAATGTCCAGCTCGTTCAGAGCACGGAATACACGAATGGCGATCTCGCCGCGGTTGGCGACCAGAACGCGCTTAAACTGTCGGATGCGAACTTCGCTCATGATGGGGCTCTCCTTTTCAATGAATGGATTAGGATCCAAGATCCTTTGGTTCTGTATAGGACAGAAACACAGATGCTCTCTTTCAATTTAAAGCAATTATACACGATGGGAATATGGATGGCAAGAGAGGAAATTGTGGCGAAAATGCAAGATGGGTGGCGTGTGTCCTGCAAATAATTTATTTGGTAAAATCAAGAGCAGAAATGTGGATTTTGGGGGTCTTTACCCCTGCAGATTCAAACATATTATACAAGAAAACCGGGTAGAACCGGGAGGGTGAGAACCCTTGGAAAAAGAGAACCAAAAAAAGTGGATAAGCATGCGAAAAAACCGTAAGATTGACGAATCGAATTTTCGGATAAATGGGGTTTACAGGGGGGAAAAGAAGCCCTATAATGGGGGACTGGCGATATCAAAGGAGGGTGTTCCTGCATCTTTTGATATGGCCAGTTACAAGAGAGGAGAAATCCTTCGTGCTGACCTATTCCTTTGAAAATATTAACACCGAGAGCATGTATGAACATCTCTATCGGTGCATCAAACAGGATATTTTACAGAAAAAACTGAGATCCGGAGAGAAACTGCCCTCCAAGCGGGCCTTTGCCAAGAACCTTGGGGTGAGCACCATCACCGTGGAGAGTGCCTACGCCCAGCTGGTGGCCGAGGGCTATCTGTATACCCTGCCCAAGCGGGGATACTACGTCTGCGACCTGGAGCGGGAGGAGGAGCCTGCTCCCCCTCGTCCCGTCCATACCCTGCCCAAGCAGCCACCCAAGCGGACCTACTGGGCGGACTTTGTGGGCTCTTCCGTGGCCAAGGACATGTTCCCCTTCTCCGTGTGGGTGAAGCTTTTGCGGGACGTGACGGCAGGGGAGGACGAAACTGCATTGCTGACCGACACCTCCGCCGGTGGTATCCGCCAGCTTCGCCAGGCCATTGCCGACCATCTCTATCAGTTCCGGGGCATGACCATTGATCCGGAGCAGATCGTGGTGGGTGCGGGTACAGAATATTTATACAGTGTCATCATCCAGCTTCTGGGCCGGAACCACGGCTATGCCGTGGAGGACCCGGGCTATCTGCGCTTGACCAAGATCTATGAGAAGAACGATGTGAAGGTCTGCCATATCCCCATGGACAGTTCGGGCATCATCCCGGAACGGCTGGAGGAGAGTGGGGCAGAGATCCTGCACATCACCCCCTCCCACCACTTCCCCACGGGTGTAGTCATGCCGGTCAGCCGCCGGTACGAGCTGCTGGGCTGGGCCTCCCGGGGGGAGGATCGCTACATCATTGAGGACGACTACGACTGCGAGTTCCGTCTGTCCGGCCGACCCATCCCCACCCTCCAGAGCGTGGATGTGATGGAAAAGGTCATCTATATCAACACCTTTTCCAAGAGCCTGGCCCCTGCCTTCCGTATGAGTTACCTGGTCCTGCCCAAGCACCTGGTCACCCGGTTCTATGAGACCCTGGGCTTCTATTCCGGTACGGTCTCCTGCCTGGAGCAGATGACCCTGGCCCGGTTCATTTCCCAGGGCTATTTTGAAAAGCACATCAACCGCATGCGCAACCACTACCGGACCGTCCGGGACGAGCTCCTGGAGGAGATCGAACACAGTCCTCTGTCTGGGCGGGTTCGGATCTCCGAGGAGAACGCCGGCCTCCACTTCCTCATGGAGGTGGACACCCCCAAGACCGACCAGGAGATCTTGCAGGATGCCGAGGCCGAAGACCTCCGCCTTTCCTGCTTGTCTCAATATTATTATAAGGAAGAGGCGGGGCACAGCCGGGTCCTGGTGATGAACTACTCCGGCCTGGAGGAGGAGAAGATCCCCGAAGCGGTGGACCGTCTGGCCCGAGCCGTGCTGGAATCTGGAAGAAAGGGTTGAAACCCACCGGATATAGTGATACAATTAGTTAGATGTAATTGAATCAAAGGCAGAAATGTCTTAATTTTGGAGGTACTATCATGTTTGCAAAGCTGATTGAAACTCTGAAGGCCAACCCCCGCACCCTGGTCTTCACCGAGGGCCCCGATGCCCGTATCCTGGAAGCAACCGCACGTCTGAAGAAGGACGGCTTCCTGACCCCCATCCTGGTTGGTACCGAGGCTGAGGTCAAGGCTGCTGCGGAAAAGGGCGGCTTCGACATCGAGGGCGTTCGCATCGTCGATCCCGCAACCTACGAAGGCATGGACGCAATGGTCGAGAAGATGGTCGAGCTGCGTAAGGGCAAGATGTCCGCAGAAGACGCTCGCAAGAACCTGATGAAGGGCAACTACTTCGGCACCATGCTGGTGAAGATGGGCGAGGCTGACTGCCTGCTGGGCGGCGCTACCTACTCCACCGCTGACACCGTCCGTCCCGCTCTGCAGCTGATCAAGACCAAGCCCGGCAACAACAACGTCAGCTCCTGCTTTATCCTGCAGCGCACCAAGGACGGCGTGGACGAGCGCCTGTGCATGGGTGACTGCGCCATCCAGATCGATCCCGACGAGGATGCACTGGTTGAGACCGCACTGGAGTGCGCAAAGACCGCTGCTACCTTCGGCATCGACCCCAAGATCGCTTTCCTGAGCTACTCCACCAAGGGCTCCGGCAAGGGCGAGAACGTGGACAAGGTGAAGAACGCCTGCGACAAGGCTAAGGCTGCTGCTCCCGAACTGGCTATCGACGGCGAGATGCAGTTCGACGCTGCTGTCTCCCCCGTGGTCGGCCAGCAGAAGTTCCCCGGCTCCACCGTGGCCGGCTATGCCAACACCTTCATCTTCCCCGAGATCCAGTCCGGCAACATCGGCTACAAGATCGCACAGCGTCTGGGCGGCTTCGCTGCTTACGGCCCCATCCTGCAGGGTCTGAACGCTCCCATCAACGACCTGTCCCGCGGCTGCGACGCTGACGAGGTCTACAAGATGGCTATCATCACCGCTGCTCTGGCATAATTTGATACCTGAACTGCTCGAAGGAGCCGGACCAAATGGTCTGGCTCCTTCTTTTGTTTGAAAAAAGGGGAATATTATTTCTCGGAGTGGACAAACTGTAGGAAAACCACGAAATATCAGAAAATGTGTTGAAAGTCATAAGAATTTGTGATATCATAAAAACAATCTGCGCGTCTAAAATAAACGCACAAAAGGAGAATATTACATGGATCTACTGATCAGCGTTAACAGCGCCATCAACGGCATCGTTTGGGGTCCCCCCATGCTTGTTCTGCTCGTTGGCTGCGGCATCCTTCTGACCATCCGTACCAGAGGTGCTCAGTTTACCCACTTTGGCTATGCCATGAAGAACACCGTGGGTAAGATCTTCCAGAAGAGCAATGCCGGCGATGGCGAAATGACCCCCTTCCAG